>JAATVJ010000029.1 GCA_014523515.1 Nitrososphaerales archaeon TH1177
ATTTAGTGGAAAATCATTGATAATAATTTTAAACTGAATGGCGAATCTGATCCTGAAATAATATCTAATATCGTTAAGGATCATTTAGCTCACGGATATGATCGATATTGAAAATCTCATTGATGTAAATGGATTAAAAGATTTAGTTGAAATTCAACACGATATGATCATGTCTTTAAAAGACACATTAGTAAAAAAAGGATTGATAACTCATCAGGAATGGGCTCAAATAATGCAAGAAAGATTAATAAAAAATGCTAGATCTTTTTACTAAAAACTATTAAATATCTTTTTAAGAAATAATTGCTATTATGACAGTCACAACTGTCTATAATATTATTGCTGATTCTGTATAGTTATACTACATAGCATACAAAATATTATAGGGAAAAGTTTTTAAAATATAGTACCTTTATGTGGGACATATACAAAGCTATCTTCAAAAAACTTTTTTAACTAAACTAAATTTTATTATCAGTAGTTTTTTTTGTTAGCTTATTAGCTTTAGATTCTAATTGTTATGTAGGAGATGAAATCACAAAGATATAGAATGTCCAATGATAAAGTCTGGAAGCAAATTCGTCAAAGAATTCATGATCCTTTTAGATATTATAAGAAAAGCTTAAAATATGATGATTATATGCTCCCTTCAGGATATTACGTTTCACAGACATATGGAGCCTTACATAAATACTGGTTAGGATTTGTTATCGCCAAGAAGAAATGGGAATGGGATAAAATAGAGATCTATGCAAAGAGAATACAAAAACTGGAAAGAGAATTGGGAATTCAGGTAACAGATTTTTCAGATTGGGGAATTGAATAACTATTAGTATCAATATTTTTGAATATATCATAACCATAAATAATGAGAAAACCATAATTGTGATTGTTTAAATAGGCTATTCTTAAAGCATTTTCAGCCATTCTCAATACCTTTTTTGGGAATTATAAAATAAGATGCATTATATGATAGATAATTACTTTTCATTAAAAATGGTGAGTATTTCAAAAGTCTTTTTTTAATCTAACTATCTGTGTACTTGCAAAGTTAAGGATATTGCCATCAACTGGAATTTCATTATAAAAAGTGGTATTGGAATCAAAGTAGTTAGAAAATTCTATCATTACATTCAGATTATTATTCTGATATAATTCTGATGAGCCACTATTCTTCGTATTTATCAGAAATTCGTTTAATGTTTTACTGTTAGAAGAATTAGGTAATTCTGAATTTTGTTAATAGTTGTAGATAACTTGGCTACCATTTTGGATTACTCCCTCTATCTATAAAACTTATTTTCATTTGCAATTATATGAACCCATATATAACTGGCCCAGAGGTCTGACGGTCATTTTTGACTGTAATCCTAATCAATTAAATTAACAAATTCATTATGCATAAAATATAGTAAATACAATAACCTTATAAATGGCTTTTTTTAATATTCTATATATCTTTGTTTAGTAGAACACAAATCACCACAACAGCAGAAACAAATAACAACAACAACAAAAGAATATCAAAACATAACAATATTCGATCGGAGTTAATTCAGAAATATATTAAAAGTGTTAGCATCAGAAACGAGAATACTGCAATTCAATATCAATCTCGTCTTCTAGTATTTGAAAAATTTATAGAGGAAACATACAGAATAGAAACAGACATATTCATTCAAAAGTTAAAAAAAGGAGAATTTGATCCCTATGATATTTTAAATGATTTTTGTATCTTTTTACAGAACAATTATCAAATTGGTTCAATAACATTTAGAGATAAAATTACAACAGTAAAAACATTTCTTGAATATAATGATATAGAAATATCTCCAAGAAAATTCAAAGTAAAAGTTAGGTTCCCGAAAACTGTATTAAGACATAAAGAAGCAATTGATAAAGAAGATATAATAAAAATTTTAAATGGGTGTTCTTTTGATTTGAGACTAAAAACATATGTCATGTTGTTAGTAAGTACTGGGGCAAGAGCCACAGAAGTATTGTCTACAAGACTAAAAGATATTGACTTTGAATCAAATCCTGCAAAATTAAGAATTAGAGGAGAATTTACAAAAACAAAAGTTGATCGATTTGTTTTTTTATCAAATGAAGTTGTTCAACAAGTAAAACTATGGTTAGATTTCAAATATAGAACTCGTAGAATTTGTTATTATAAAGATAAAGATAAAGAAGACACAGAAGGTGGAAAAAAGAAGAAGACTATAACTGAATATAGAACACCAGAAAAGAATTCAAATGAACTAATTTTCTCACTATATCAAGTAGATAAACCAAGTCCAGAAGTATTATATGATAATTTAGTAGCAGTTTTTGCAAAAACTCTAGATAGAATTGGAATGGGTTCAAGGGAAGATGACGGAAATGAAAATAGCAGAAGGAAAATAACTTTACATTCTTTTAGACGCTTTGTCAAAACTACAATATCTGATCTTGGTTACTCGGATTATTCGGAATGGTTTATTGGTCATTCTGGTTCTACTTACTGGCGAAAAAAAGATAATGAGAAAGCAGAAATATTCAAAAAAATAGAGCCTTATTTGACATTTCTAAATATTCCACAATTGGAGAGACAGGGAGCCGACTTGCAAACTAAAATAGAAGAGTTACAGGATATAAATCAACTATTAAGATATAAGCAAAATGAAAAAGAGGAGCAGATTAAAAAATTGGAAGAGTCTGTTGCATTTTTAGCCGATAAATTTAATGCATTTTTAGCGAGTCAACCGGGGAATAGACTTGTTTATGATGATGATAAACAACCTGGAATAGTCAAAGGGATTGCATTAAAGCCAGAAATAAACCATAAAGCAATAGGAAAAGTAATTTCCTCATCTTCTATTTCTTCTAACAGCAATAAGAAAAAGTAATTTTCTAAAAATCTAATTTATAATATTTTTGTTATAGCGTCTGTTTGATTTAGGTAATGCTTCCCTAAACTGCTATTTTTTTGCTTATAATTCTGACGTTCTAATAAGATTAAGAAAAAATAAGACAAGATCTAAGGATAAAAAAAAGGTAAATTTTAATTAAAAATACATTGATTTGAATTGTTATTCCTTAAATACTTCATTCTTTATTTTTTCTAATTCTACAAAGAATTTTGGATATAGGTCACCATAAATTTGTTTTAACTTGGTATAAGTTTCCATATCTAATTCATGCATTGACCAATAAGGATCTTGTGGATTCATTTCTAATTCTTTAATTTTTCTCCATTCTTTAATTCTTCTTGAAATCTCCTTTTTTGCGTCGTAGTTATTTTCTTTGATCGCTTTTTTCTCTTCAAATTCTAAAGAGTTAATAATTTTGTCTATATTTTTTTTACTTGGATTATTTATTTTCAATCCAGTTCTAACAAGCCAAAGTCTTGAAAATTTTTGTAATAAGAAGTGAGGATCAATTACTGCAGTAATAAATTCTCTAACTATTTTATCTCTTTCACGGCCACTAATAAAGTCAAATTTAGAATTTTTTAAATTAATAGGAATATTAGTATTTGGAGGAATTAGTCCTTTTGGTTGCATTGCTTCAATTATTAAATATGTTATTAATGCTCCTATTCTATTCGAGAATTCAAAGATCGTAAATTTTTCTAAATACTCATGATCTTTGGTAATAGATAGTTTATCTTGATCTAAATTAAATAAACCATTTTTTTCTTCTGTAACTAATGGTAATCTATCAAATCTAGAAAACAGTTTATGTCGAAACATGGAATGAGAAGGAAAATCAAAGTCGGATTTCTCTTTTAATCTATATTTACCATGTTTGTGTTCTTTATCGTATATCCAACCTTCATTTACCAGTTCTTTACATAATATTAATACAGTGTCTCTATGTAATTGGGTATATTTTGCTAATTCAGATGTACCTAAAGGTCCAAATTTGGCTAAATACTCTAAAATTCTCATTTTGTGTTTTCCAATTTGCTCATTAACCAATTACTTTCTATCGGAATGTCGGATTTCCGTCTTTTTAAATGTTGCCATGTTATACTATAACTATGCAACAATTGGATACAAACCATACTTCTAAAGTTGTGCGAATATCAAACAACAACTATCAAAAACTAGTTTCTCAAGGAAAGTATGGAGACACATTTGATTCTATTTTGTCTAGAATTCTAGAACAGGATTTACAATTGGAGAAAGAGGTGAAAGA
>JAATVJ010000249.1 GCA_014523515.1 Nitrososphaerales archaeon TH1177
ATTGGGAACTGACATTTGTTGTAATTCTTCCTTTTCATAAAGAAATAAAGGAATATTAAACTCTTTAGCAAAATCATCCAATCCCTTTATCCTAATTTTCTTTTTAATTGAAGAAAGACTTTTAACTGAATCAAAACTCAAATCATATTTATCAAAAATATTTCTAATACCATTGAGTATTTCTTCTTTTGTTGTATCCCAATGAAGGCCTATACCAATAACTAAGGTTTTAGGTCTATAAATTACTGATTTAGAAAGAATTGCGTTATCAGTAATTATTCTATCTGTAATAACTATTCCACCTTTAAAAGAAGCGTCTTTCATATTATCAATATCTTTAATAATAACAACATTTTCTGGTAGCTTAGTCATATCCCACCAATTACGCTCTCCAGCCTCTTGAAAAATTGCAATTTTTTCATCATTTACCATATGAGCACATACTTTTGTTACGTTTTCATAATTATTTATAATCCAACCTAATTCATTACCAATTAGGTCAACACTAATGGTCTTATTAACGTCAGCAGCCGTAGTTATCACCGGTATAGAATTAAGAAAAGAAGAAACATAACGAGACAAGGCATTAGCCCCTCCTAAATGTCCAGAAAGAGTACTAATAACAAAATTTGCTTTATCATCAATAACTAAAACAGCAGGATCTGTTTTTTTATCTACTAGAAGATGTGAAATTAATCGTATTACTGCACCTAAAGAAAAAATGCATATAAGAGCATCATTTGTTTTAAAGAGATCTGCTATTTTTTTCTGAGCTGGATCATTAAACCAAATGATATCAGAATTTTCATAATAAAATTTATTTGGAACATAAATCTTAGCATTTGCAATATTTTTTTTGATAAGTTCAGCTATTTTAATACCATTTTTTGTTATGGCGAGAACTGCAATTTTTTCTTTCAACCTATTAGGTTATTAATTAGTTAATTTTAATTCTTTCTATATATTAAATCAACAGATTTTAAAATATTAAATAATAAGATTTGAAATATGTTCTAAAAAATGATCTAAATTATTTCAATTAATATAATTTTTTTGGGTTTTAAACAAATAATACCTTATGGATATTGTCCACATATTTTGCCATTAAAATCGAACATAATTACAACAATTTCTATCGAGTGATTTGAATGATCATACATTTCGGAGTAAACATGTTTGCATATTAAATTGAAAAAATTTTTGATATTGTATTGATTAATTATTTCAGAAACATGTCTAGCAGTATTGGCTTTTCTTATCTCATTAATAATTTCTTTAGAATCAACACACTTAGAAGCTAAATTAGCCATAAACTCTATACTTACATGTGAACCTCTTACATGAGTTTGTTTTATTCCCATAGCCATTTTAGTTAATTTACCAATAAATCCAGCAATAATAATTTTTTTTATGTTTCTATTTGTACACTGTTTAATTGTATATCCAGAAAAATCCCCCATTTGAATAAATGCATAGTCAGGAAGATAATTATATATATTTTTGATAAAATCTTCGCTTCTACCACCAGTTGTTAATACGACAATATCAGTACCAAGCGAAATGGCAACATCAAGACTTTGTCTAATTGATGCTGCAAAGGAAGCTGTAGAATAAGGAAACACGATCCCGGTTGTTCCTAAAATAGATATTCCTCCAATTATTCCCAATCTTGGATTATCTGTTTTTTTTGCTAATTCTTCTCCTTTAGGAACAGATACAATAACTTTAATACCATTTTGATTTAGTAAAGATTTTGCTGAATCATATACAGCACATTCTATCATTTTTTTTGGTACAGGATTAATTGCAGCACTTCCTATTTCTAGTCCAAGGCCTGGTCTGGTTACTCTTCCAACTCCAATCCCCCCATCAATTTCAATTAATCCTTTGTTATTGGACAAAGATACTGTAGAGCATATTTCTGCACCATGAGTTACGTCTGGATCATCTCCCCCATCCTTTATTACTGCGCTAGTAACAGATTGATTATCTTTATTAATTCTAGTCCAAGCAATTTTTAATGTAGCTATTTTACCCTTGGGAAGAAAGACTTCAATTGTATTAAATATTTGAGAAGAAGTAAGTGTTAATAAAGCTGCTTTAGTAGCTGCAGAAGCGGAGGTGCCAGTAGTATATCCTGTTCTCAGTAGGCCTTTCCTTCGTTTTTCTAATATTTCTAAAGGAAGTTCTTGTTCAGATTCTATTTCTGCCAAATCGATATCATCTTTAACTGAATTTTTGTTAATATTGGGATCAGAATTTTTACTCATACTTTTCATCTACATAATTGTATCACTAATTTACATTAATGTTTGATTAACCTACCATTTATTTATTGTTAAAATATTCAGACAGAATTAATTAATAGAGATGAAAGAAGAAGAAGAAGAAAGCCATAGCCCTTTCCTCCAAAATAGTAGCAGGAGCACACGAGTATAACAATGGGGCTATGACTAGAGTTCTTTCTTTGGATTACAGAGTACATTATTCTATTAAATATACTATTTAATAATTAAAAGCCATAGCCCCCATGGTTTGAATGACTGGTTGGCCAGGGATATGTTATTGTTGTTGTTGTAGAAGGCTATGGTAATATCATATCTTTGTGGAATACTATCTGCATTCCTTTGGTTAGGTGTGTGTGTATTAATATTGCTTCTATAAAAAAAAGACAGAGGTTGTCTAATCAATTATTTATTTAGCCAACCATAACTCTACCGGTCATCCATGGATGAATAGAGAAATGATAACCGAATATTCCTGTTGAATCAAAGGTATTGTCCCATGTCATTCCAGGAGGAATCGGACCTGAATCAAACAGTGGCATTTCAGAAGTTACCGTGTGTTCTGTTGAATCATCATTAGCCCATGAGACTGTGCTTCCTGGCATTACATTGACTGTACTTGGAGCAAATGGTTCAAAGTTGCCGTCATCGGCTGCTCCCAGCGTAATTGTTACTGCTGCTGCTGAACCTAACTCTTGTTGAGCAAATACGAGTGTAGGATTCGATAAAAGTCCAATGGCTAATATAGTCGCTATCACTATGCTTGAGGTCGTCAAGAAGAATTTCGCTTTATACATAACAATCTCTCTCTTCTTGATCAATTTATAAAAATTTTAGCTGAGTCTCTTTTAGTAAACATGATATAGAAAAAATATTTTACTATTATCCTTCTTCCTTTTATTCTACTTATTGCTAACCCGAACTTTTTTTACCAAGTTCTTGAGTCCTTCACATCTATTATTATTATTATTATTGTCGTCATTTTCATTTTCTCCTGTAATAATCTGTTCCATGTGTTCTTTTGATAATACCAATTCAATTTTATTCGTCTTGAATACTATATATGTTAATTTATAGCATCACTAACTTACATATATGATATAAATTTTCTTTATTTGAAAAAGATACTTTAATAATATAACAAAAATTTTGCAAATTTAATGTTCTCCTCCAAATATTTAATAAATAGAAACACATTTTGTTGATAGTTAAAGCTTGTGAATTTGAATTGTCTTCATTAAAAGAATCTGCAAATATAGTTAGAAATTTAGGAAACTTGGAATACCGGATTCTAAAGATATTTGTTTCTTCTATAAAGCATCATGAAATAATAAATAATCAAGAAATTGTATCTTATTCTAATTTACATAAAGATAGGATAGAGTATGGCTTAACGAATTTATTGAAATTAAAATTAATATCAAAAACAGAAAAAGGTTTTAAATTGGTTACAGCAGGTTTAGATGTTTATGCATTAAAAAATTTAGTAGATTCAGAAATAATATCTGGAATAGGTAATCCTATAGGAATTGGCAAGGAATCTGATGTAGTAGAAGCAGTATCTGAATCTGACCAAGCTAGAGCTGTAAAATTTTTTAGAATTGGTAGAATAAGTTTTACAGATACCAAGAGAAAAAGATCTTTTGAAAAAAGAAAGAATATTCACAATTGGTTATTGATAAATATTGAAGCTGCCAAAAGAGAATATGATTTTTTAGTTAAATTAAAAGAAACAAAAATGAATATTTCTACTCCTTATTTTAGATCTATGCATTCAATAGTAATGTATAGAATAAAGGGATTTAGATTAGTCGACTATAAACTTTTACCAGATCCTAAAGAGATTCTTAATAAAACATTTGAACAGATAAAAATAGCATATAAAGAAAATATTATCAATGGTGATTTAAGTGAATATAACATTATTCTAGATGAGAATAATGAAATTTGGATAATTGATTGGCCTCAAGCAGTCACTTTGGATCATCCAAATGCAGAGTTTCTTATTAAACGCGATATCCAGAATGTAATTAAATTTTTTAAAAGAAAATATGATTTACAAATAGATGAAAATTATTATACACAATACATCTTGCAAAAATAATATGATTAGATCGCTGAAATAAATTAAGAATTGACTACAAAAAATTTAGGTTCCGGTTCATTTATTTTAATAAATAGGCCCTATCAATTTTTTCCCAAGTAAAGGAGGGATCATTCCTTCCAAAATGACCATAGGCTGCAGTTTTTTTATAAATGGGTTTTTTTAACGACAAAGTTTCAATTATCTGGGACGGACGCATATCAAAGTTTTTTTTAACTCTATTCTCTATTTCTTCTTGTTCAATTTTGCCCGTACCAAAGGTATCAACCATAACAGAAACAGGTTCAGCCATTCCTATAGCATAAGCTATTTGAACTTCACATTTTCTAGCTAGTTCTGCTGCTACTATATTTTTTGCAATATATCGTGCCATATAGCATGCAGACC
>JAATVJ010000250.1 GCA_014523515.1 Nitrososphaerales archaeon TH1177
TCTTTTATTTTGATCAATTCCATTTCTTTTTAACGCAATTAATGTTTGTCCAGACAAATGACCTTTAACTTCTTCTCCGCAAAGTAAAAGATATTTCAAACTTTTATTATTTATAGTAAATTTAATAATTTCATCTAATCCTTTATTTTCTGAAAGTAGTCTGCCTACTATAGAAATTTTATTCATGATCTCCTGATTATTTTTGATTTCTTTGAGTAAATCCAAACTTGATAGAGTACAGATTCCTATGATCTTTCCTTTTCCAATATAATATTCTTGCTTTATAGGGAGTAGATGATAACAACAAATTCCAAGAATATTGTTTATTTTGTCTTTAACCTTGATTCTATCTGTCATTGTGATATAAAGAATTTCTATAAATATTAAAATTAAGCTTGGAAATTATTTTTATCAAAAATATGTTTTTTTCTTTTTGATTGTATGATACCAGCTAATTGAAAACCATATTCGATATTATGTTTTATATGATTAATTCCATGCTTACCCTTTGGAACAAACGCGCCATCCAATAAGTTTTCTAAATATTGTTTTGTTTTTTTAATTGAGTATACTGCATGTTGTAATTGACTCCCAGATAATTTTCTTCCAGCTTCTTTCTCTATTATTTCACTAAATCCATCGGTTTCAATCATTTTACAATATTCCTGAAGTTTTGGATAATTATTACAAACATCTTCTACCTTTTTTTGATCTGATTCAATTAAATTTTGGAATGCAATTTGTATTTCTTTTTCATTTCTTCCAGTAAGTTTTTCTAGTATTCCAACTATTTTATTATCTTGAGTATTATTAATTTCTATATTGAACGATAATATTTTTTTCAATTCATTTTCTACATTAAGTTTTGAATTTTGATAATAATTGTTAATCATATGTATATTTATTGGTTTTCCTTCAAAATCGTGTCCATATTTTAGTATATACATCAGGTTTACTATTATGACTGGAAAAATAAGTCTTAGAGTATCATTTAACTTATTATAATTTTCCATGATATCTTTATATATATTAAATGTAATTCCATTTACAACATCTTTTTTCTTTTCATTGAGGATTCTTGATAATATAGTCAAAAGATCGTATAATTGAGATTGATAAAAAATCTTACTATTTTTTACTGAACAAATAGAAACTATTTTCAAAACATAAAACCATTGATCTGATGGATTTTTAGCTGTGGAATTTCTTGAAATTTCTATAACTTTGTTTTTAATTTCTATGTCATTAATATTGAGTAAATTAAAAATATTACTAATAATATCATTAATAGATGCTTTATCGTTATTCCAATTCTGTAATATTGTTTGTTTATTTTGCATGCCTAAAAAAAGCTTAATCTTAGTTATAGTGGTAAAAATATAAACTTTTTAAATGAACATTCTATAAATAATATACATAAATTATATAAAAATATGTATTATGAGAAAGAGAAATATAATTTAAAAACTTAAAGTATACAACTATAACTATGGAAACCAATAAAGGACTTGTATTAATTTATACTGGTAAAGGAAAAGGAAAAACTACTGCTGCATTAGGAATAGTATTAAGAGCAGTAGGTCATGGACTTAAGGTATTAATGATTCAATTTATTAAAGGTGAATGGTATTATGGAGAGCTTTCTAGTTCTAAAAGATTAACCCCTGAATTCGAAATGATAGCTGCAGGAAAAGGTTTTATTGGAATATTGGATGATGATCATGATTTTAGAGAACATAAAAAATCTGCAAAGGATGCATTAATTCTTGCAAAAGAAAAAATATCTTCCAAAAAATACGATATAATTATATTAGATGAAATTAATTATGCAATAAATCTTAAACTTATTTCAACCGAGGAAGTACTTGAATTAATTAATGTACGACCCAAAGATACATCTATTGTGTTAACAGGCAATTATGCTCCAATTGAAATTATCAAAGTTGCTGATCTAGTCACTGAAATGAAAGAGATCAAACATCCTTATCAATATGGAATCAAAGCTAAAAGGGGAATTGATTATTAATTGCTAAAATTATGCAATACTTGACAAAATAAATATATCTCATCTTTGAGTTAATTAAAGATGGAGGATCATAAGAATCTCCCTGATGAAGGAGATATTGTTCTTGTTAATGTTAAACAAGTTACCAATCATGGTGCATATGTTTCTTTAGAAGAATATGGTAATATAACAGGATTTTTACATATTTCTGAAATAGCAACAGGTTGGATCAGAAATATTGAAAGATATGTAAGACCTAATCAAAAAATTGTATTAAAAGTTATTAGAGTAAATAAAGCAAGATCAGAAGTAGATTTATCATTAAAACAAGTATCAGGAGAAGAAAAAAAGTCAAAAATTATCGAAGTTAAGAAAAATGAAAAGGCTAATGCTTTCATGGCAATAATAAAAAGTAAAGCCAATCTTTCTGATGAACAAATAAAACATATTGAAGATAAAATTTTAACCAAATACGATTATGTTTATGATATTTTTGAAGCTACAGCAAAAAAGGGAAAAGAAGTATTACTACCATTGGAATTAAATGAAAATGTAGCTAATATAATTGAAGAAGAAAGTAAAAAGATTTCTATTCCTCATGTTGAAATAAGAGGCATATTAGAGGTTTCATCACAAAAATCTAATGGTGTAGAAATTATAAAATCTATTTTAAGTGCTGCAGAAATTACAAAAGGTAATGCAAGGGTTATAATCTCATATATTGCGGCACCTAAATATAGGATAGTTGTTGCTGCTGATAATTTTAAAGTAGCTGAGAAAGCTATTAATAATTCTATTGAAAAAATCAAATCTGCCATTGAAAAAGAGGGCGGTAATTTTAATTTTATACGTCAAGAATCTAAAAAAACACAACAA
>JAATVJ010000251.1 GCA_014523515.1 Nitrososphaerales archaeon TH1177
ACTCCCGACGGGCCCGTTTTTATTAGTGTTCATATACATGGATGTTTGTAGAATATATCAATAATAGAAGATGAGCAATTACTCTCGTAGGTTAGAAAATGTATTACAACAAATTTATGAAGAATAAAAAATTTCTACTACAAATAGAAGTTTTCTATCTTTTGACATTTTTAGAAATGTATATTTGAATACTGCAATTTTAGTATTGTTAATTAGAGTTCATTACTATATTTATTTAATGTTAATAGCCTTTTTTTGTAATTCTATTATAAAAGCAACCAAGTATCACCCAACGCCGGTAATAATAGCAGTATAGTAGTTTTGTTAGAATTATAAAATCCTCTTATATATAGTTCTGACAAACTCTTCTGCTATTATTTCTATCTTAATGTCTAATTATAAATAAATAAAATAAATCAATAGTGGAGGTATTACTTATTTAACCCACTCAATGTTTTAATTGCTTCATTTGTATGGTCAATTGCAGCTTGAAAGTTACCTTCACTCACCATTTTAATTGCTGCTTCTACTCTTTTTTCTGCATTTCCTATTTCTGGATTATCTTTCATTTTGTCTTCAATTATTCCTTCAGCGTCAAATAATGTCTTTTTTGCATTTTTATCCTGATTTTCTAATGCAGTTAATGTTTGATTCAAGAGATTCAATTCCTTATCAAATCCACCATTTTGTTGTTGAGCAAATGCATTATTATTTGAATTTGTTATTGCAAAAATTGACAAACCTATGACGATTGATGCTACTGCTACTAAAAATATATTTGTAAATGTTTTCATATAGTAAAAATATCCATTTACAAACAATATAAAAATAATAATATAACTTAAGTATGAGTCAACTATGTTATATCAATATTTTTATTTTATTAAATTTAGTTATTTATTGCAATAAATATGAATTTACAACATAATATATTATACACACTTGCAGCATTAGTTCTAGCAACTGCAATAATTTATTTTATTTTAGCATATAATGAATATACATCCTTACTAGAATTTGCTGCAGAAGGTTTAGATGGTGAAATATCAGAACTTCAAATAGAAATTGCACTTTTTGCTGGCTCAGGTATAATTTATTTAGGTTTATTAGGATGGATTTTAGTAAAGAAATTGAAAAGCATTGTACCCTATTCAATATTGATAGTTATTTCTACGATATTAATAATTACATATGCCGCATCTCGAACTATAGGAGTTCCTATTATAGGCATAGAATTCTATATTGGAAAATATGATATGATAACAAAAGTATTACAAGGAATTATAGTTGCCATATCCGGATATCTAATATGTAGAATAATAACCAATAAGATCAGAAAACAAGAGGAAAATATAAAAGGAAGAACATAACCTCATTATAATTACCAACAACAACATTTGGAAAAAGATTTCTTTTATAATATCTTATTTTCTATCTCTTTTAGAAAATATATTTTATTTTGTAATAAAAAAATTAAATATAATAATTGACAACAAAACCAAAGAGATTTTCTTCTGAATATATATGTTATCTATTTTGGATATAGATTAAATTCAAAAAAACTCCTATAAGTAATATCATATGATGACAAAAAATTAATGCAATCAAATAACAATGTCAAGATAGAGTCTCTTTTATTAAACTGATCAGAGGGAAAAAATATGATAAATGATGCAAGAGACAATAGTGCAGCAACTATTATAAAAAATTGTATTACAAATTATATTTTAAAAAACCTTATATTCTTTTATTATTTTTTCTAGTCATGAGATCATATCAAATAATTACCCTAATAGGAATGATATTAGGAATTCTCATTGAAATTGATTCATTTATGTTTTTGGGAATGGTTTCACATATGGCCAATGATATGTCACTAGAAGAGCAAAACGTATTTTTTTATGGAAAAATGGGTATAGCCTTTATTCTATACTTAATTATTTTGATAATCGCTTTCGCAGTAAAAAATAGTAAGGCTGTAGGTATAATAAGTATTATATTTTCAATAATCATATTATTTGTTACTAATGATTGGGGACTAGTTGGTTCTGCTTTACTATTAGCAGGTGGGATTGTTGCCCTTGTTTACAAAAGTAAACCACCACGATACAATCCAGATACAGGAGAACTAATTCAATAAAAACAACAAAAATAAAAGAAGAGTAGGTTCATTGAGGCTCCTGTATATATTATGACTATATACATGTCCTCCAGTCTGGTTTTTCAGTCAACAGAACTCCAGACAGAACCTCATTAAGTTATTACACAATATAGATATATAAAGTAAATATCCATAAGAATTTTTTAATAGTTTTTAAATTTGAAACAATTAAGTTGACAATTCAATTTTATTATTTGTTGTTATAGTGCTTATATTATTTATTAATAAATTTCTTTAATTAATTTTAGAATATTCAGAAATTAAATTGTAAGAAAATTTGATTACTTACATCTTCTTTATTACTATATCTTAAACTCTTATTTTTGCACCGCTATCGGTATTACTCACTGCTTGGCATTAATTTCCTAAATTGTTTTTATATTATCATATCTGATGTATTGGCAATGGCTGAAAATTTATTTAACAAGTTTAATGAATATATAAGAGATGTTCGAAATGATGAAATTAAATCAATAGTTATAGGACTATTTGCACTGATTGGATTTAT
>JAATVJ010000252.1 GCA_014523515.1 Nitrososphaerales archaeon TH1177
ATAAATCCAATCAAAGCAAATAGGCCAAAAATTATTGATTTAATAGCAAACGATGATCCTTTTTCTTCACCTCCTGTTTCTCCTATAAATTCTGACATTTTTCCAAATATTTTATCCTTAATAGATTCACTTTTTCCTTGTATTTTATAATTATCAGAATTTCTAGATAAATTTTCAGCCATTTCAAATATTATTCTATTTAATAATATAAAAACAATTTTTTCTAAATCTATTTCTTTGATTGTTAATAAACGATATTGTTAATAAAATAATAGAATATTATTATGAGCACTGAAAAAGATAACGAGGTTGTTAGAAAAAGACAAGAAGAGTTAGATGCTAAACAAAAAGAGATTGTAGAGAACCTTGACAATGTTTCTTTAAAAGATGTAAAAGAATCAAAAAAAGAGGCTGAATTAATAGGAGATTCTAAAAAAGAATAGATTACTTCTTTGTTTGAATCTTTTTCGCCTTTCAATGATTATATTTTCTATTTCAAAAAGATAAATGATAGTTCACTATAACATCAACAAATAAAAGATTCAAAACTTCCGAAATGTTTTATTGCAGGACCAGAAAAATATTCAGAAAAAAGATTATTCTATGTTTTTATATTTGTCATATCTCTGTTTCATCTGTTGAATAAAACATCTATTAAAATCCTTAAATTTATCTATAATATACAACATTTGAAAGTGCTATACTCTATAGTATTTTTAATGTTCTCATTTACCTGTGCATTTTTGTTAATGTCCCTAAATGAAATGACAGTATATGGTGTATTTATGGTAGAAGACTACCAAGAAGACTCTTTTGATACCAAGGCTAAAATAATTCTGATAGAACAGAAATACAAGAGTGATAGATTTACTGATAATATTATTGGTAAGGTTAAAAATATCGGCAATGATACCGCTGAGTTTGTACAACTTACTTTTAATTTGTATAATAAAAAAGGTGAATTAATAGGAACTGAATTCACTTATTCAGATCCTGATACTCTAAAACCAGGACAAAAAGCACCATTTAATATGTTTATAGATGAAAAAACTGGTGATAAAGTGAAAGCATTTGAAGTTTCATTAACATGGAACAATCCTGATGGTACAGAAGAATATATTGAAAATGTGGATGTTCAACAGGAGGAAGATGAAAATTTCTTTATATTTCAAGAAGATAAAAAATCAAAAAAGTTAACTGATGAAGAAATTGAGAAATTAGGTCTTTTTGAAAGATGATAAAAAATAAGAGTAATTTGATAATAATACTAGTAACAGTTGTCTTATCTATTAGTATAATATTTTCTTTAGCCACAATTACTACGATAGAACCAACATATGCAAATCATACTAAATATCATTTTAACAATTCTTTAGTGGATGTTACTATATCAGGTGATGATATTCCAGATGCATTATTAGAAAAAATAAAAAGGAATATTGCTATAAAAGCAGAACAAAAAAAATCATCTGTAAATAATAATAATAATTCACAATTACAAATAAAAACAATTGAAGATACTACAAAAGCAAAAATAATTTTAACAGGTCAAAAATATATTGAAAATGACGATTCGAACTATGATGATATTAGCGGCCAGGTAAAAAATATAGGTAATGGAACTGCTGAATCGATAAAAACTACTTTTACTTTTTATGATGGCAATGGAAATATGGTAGGAACTGATTTTACATATATTGACGTAGATAAGTTAAATCCAGGTCAAAAGGCTCCTTTTTCACTAATGATAGATAAAACAGAAATACAAAATGGGGCACAATATGAAATATCATTATCATGGGATAATCCGGATGGAACAGAAGAATATATTGAAGATGTTGAAGTTACTCACGATCCACAACAGAAAATAACACCAATTATTGAAAATACTAAGCAGACTAATGAAAATGAAAACTTTCCTTTCTTTAAAACAGATGGAAATGATGTAGAAAAACTAGGAGATGAGGAAGATGAGGATGATGAGGATGAGGATGACGAAGATGATGAAGATAACAAAGACGATAAAAAGAAGGACAAGGATGAGGATGATGAGGATGAGGATGACGATTAAGACCACAACTGATAAATCAATCATTAAGAGAAAATGACAAGGTAAAAGAAGATGCATTGGCTCATCTATCTGATCAGTTATTAGTTTTAAGTGAAAGAATATACAATAACAGTTAGAAAGAAAACAAATGATATGATATAATATAATTTATTAAACTAATCTTAATTGACTTTCTTTTCTTTTATTTAAAAAAACTTTTTATGCAAATCAAGCAAAATATTATGACAGTGTTTCACTTAAAAAAAGAATTTACTAGATCTAGTTTAGTTTTATATCTTAGTCTTATTTTAGTTACAGGGTCTTTACTTCAAATATCATCAGCAGATTTTTTTGAAAATAATGACCATGTTCTTATAAAAATTCCTTCAATTTATGCTTCAGACAATGGCGGAAACGGTAATGGAGGAGGCGATGATGGTGGAGATGGCGATGATGGTGGAGATGGCGATGATGGTGGAGATGGCGATGATGGTGGAGATGGCGATGAAAACGGCAATGGCGATGACGAAGGAAATGGCGATGACGATGAAGATTTCTCCGATGGGTCTGATGACAATGGAGACAATGGTGACGTAGATGAAGTACTAACTCTAAGACAAGATGATGACGAAGACGAAGATGAAGATGAAGACAAGGTTGATACTAGTGAAGTATTAACTTTCAGCGAAGATAAGACTAGTGAGGTACTAACTGTAAGACAAGATGATGACGAAGATGCTCCTGAAGTACTAACTCTAAAAGATGGTGAAGCCGAAGATATAGGTGCTCCTACATACTTTGGTGCTGATACTGGTGTTGCCACAACTGCTACTGCTGCTCCTGCTACAGATGCAACTGCAGGAGAAGAGGTAAGTGCTTCTGCTGAGTTCTTTGGTTCTTCTGATGTAACAGGAGGAGAACCGACGACAGAACCAACACTACCACCAACAGAACCACCCGTTCCTATAGAACCACCCGTTCCTATAGAACCACCCGTTCCTATAGAACCACCCGTTGCTAAGGAACTCCCTCCTATTGAAGATGATGACTGTGATAAATTATCATATCCAGATCCAGATACTTGTATACCACCTAAAACATCTGATCTGGAATCAGATCTGGATTGTGAAGATATATCACATAAAAATTTCAAAGTTACCGGGAACGATCCTCATGGATTCGACTGGAATAATAACGGTATAGGATGCGAATCAGGTATCGATTACGATCGTGACGACAATGGTGACCGTGACCACAATGGTGACCGTGATCACGATAATGATCGACATTATAAAGAAGTTATAAAAATAATTCATAAAAACAAGATAATAGTAAGAGACTATGATAATAGTGAAAGAGAACTTTTAATAATCGGTGACAGAAATACGTGTCCAATTCAAACAGACAGTGTGATATTATCTGGAAAAATTAATCCAAAAGGAATAAGACTACTTGCTGATTTTGATCCATGTAGGGTTAGTGATGGAAGTGTAACCTTGAATATGCCAGATACTCCAAATATAAAATTGGCGGTATTACATATAGATAGAACTGGTAACAATAATGTAGGAACATTAGTAAATCCTATAAAAATTCAGGATATTAGTACTAATCAAGCATTATATACAATTGAATTAGATGGTGCTATGACCGGAATAAATCCAATTACTGGACAAAGAACTACTGTCACAAATATTAATGGACTAGCACTATATAATGATGGAAACAATGCAATACAATTTGAATCAGGTAATATTGCAGCATTAACAGGAAAATTTACCAGATAATTTTTTTCATTTATTTTTTACGTTATCCTTAAAAGGAACTATTTCAGGATTTGATATACTTAAAATCATAATATGTATACTATAAAAAGTAACATCTTTTTATTTCGATTATTTTTGTTGTGATTCAATCATAACCATTAAAAGATTTCTTTCATATTCTTTCTTTGACCTTATAGAATAAGAATCTCCAAAACAACACATTCCACATTTCCTTCTTTTAGAATTTCCTTCTTTTGAAGGATCAAACCACAGGTTCACAATTGTAACAATACCAACCCCCAAAATAACAAATTATAGTATAGAAAAGATTAGATGCAGTGTAATAAGAAAACAATCAAATAGAAATTATTAATTTTTTTAAAATATTAAGTTATTTATCTATTTTCCCAAATCTTGTAATTTATCTCCAATATTCCCAACCAGGTCTTTTGCTCCCTCAATGACTTTAGAGCCAATTTTAGCAACATCTTCTCCAGTTTCATTGGCAGATTGAATTGCCTTTTCCATAGTTTGGTTAGCAACTTGTTGAGGTTCTTCCTTGGTTTGATTTGCTCCTTGTTGTCCTGCACTCTCCCCTTCACCTTGTGCTAATACATTTTCAAATTGGGATATTGGTGGCATTCCGGCTATTGAAATTAAAACAAATGCAAGAATAGATAAAATAACTATTGTTGAATGGATTTTTGATTCCATATCATTTTTAGTAATATAAAATATATAATAATTGAATCTACAAACTTAAATTAATAATTTTATTGCCATAGTCTGAACGAAAGGGATGGCAGTAGGATAATTGCTAGGTGATCGGAAGATAAATGATTAGTTGGTTAGTGCAGGCTATGACAATAATTACTTATTTGTTTGATTTGCCTATCAACATTGCTAATAAGTAGAGTATATTGTAAATATTTTTTACAACAAATTAGGTTTATTAATTATTCGCTATTATTTCTCATTCATTCTATGTTTTGAATTTGTTCTTCTAATTTTTATTATTTATTTATTTATTACTTTTTGATGATATTGTTACTTAATACTAGTTGTTGTTTGAATTTCTTATTTCTCGGTTTAGTTCTCAATTTATATCCACAACATGGGCAAAACCAACCTTGCCAATTAATAAAGATTTGACAAACCTGACAGCGCTTTTGTCCTATCAAATATCTCATACCAGTACTAGGTCTCATTGCTTGATGGCGTGAACATATTCCCTTGCACACCATATATTATATTATTAATATAATGAGGTAATAGGTACTATTTGTAACTTGTTATCTATAATTAATTTATTTTCTGCTATTGTCTATTGCTGAT
>JAATVJ010000253.1 GCA_014523515.1 Nitrososphaerales archaeon TH1177
CATGTACTCTCATCCACATGTTGCCTGTAGATTCAAGTACTGCATTGCATTTTTTTGTTCCATGATTGTGTATCCTTTTAATCAGTTCTAATATTCCCTGAGAATTGTTACCAAAGAAGAATTCATCTACTATACTTCCTTTGTCATCTTTTAGAGCTGCCCTGCACTTTCTCTTTCCAACATCTATTCCAAGATGATTCAATTTTTTTCATTCACCTTCTTTTTTTAGTTCTTGTTGGCTAACAGGTGGCAAACATCCATACACTCTCTATGAGTACTATGATAGCCACTTCAGATAAAGTTCAGTCAGAGCCTCACTCTCATACGGAGTATGTTAACTTTGAACCTAGCCAATATACAACAATGGTATAACCTAGAAAATTTTCATATCGTCAGATCCCAATTTTCTTCAATAATATTTCAAAATTAGAATTTAAAGATCTAATGATTACATCTAATTCAAATAATAAATTAGAATGTTAGAAAAAAAATAATAATATAATTTGCAGAGGAATTGAATTTATACGGATCTATCAAGTTCTGTTTTAATTTTCTTTCTAATAGTTTTCCAATTTTCTATATTTAAGAATAGTATTTCTTTTTCTAGTCTCACCTTTGTCTCTCTATATTTTTTTTCTAGTATTCCAATTTTTTTACTAATTTCTTCATAAACTTTTTGAAGATTTTCATGATCCTCAATTAAATCAGTACATGAATCAATACAATCAATTGAAATTTTATAGTATTTATTTAGAATTTGGGTATTTGAAGAATGTATCTTGTCTTCATTTTCTTGTTTTTGAAAAGCTAGCCATTGAAGAATAACATCATTTCCTAATTGTTTTTTATCATTGTAATTATTGTTTAAAAATTTTTTATTTATCATGCTGTATTATTTCTTTTAACATATTAAATTATATAGATTTTAGAAAAATAATTAGAGTTCTATTTATTATATATTTACTTTCAATTCTGTTGTTAAATTTTTAAATTCTTTCTTTCTATCACTAAAGAATTGGAATACTAAGGCTGTTGCTGTTAAAGTTAAACCTGCCACAGTTCCTATAATAAATAATTCACAACTCATTCCCATAAATATTAGAACATTCTACTATTTTAATTTATTTGAATTGATTCAAATATTACGATATAAAGTATAATTTAATATTTATTGATCAATATAATGAGATGTATAATAAATATAATAAGTTAAGTCTCTAATCTTTTATCAACATTATGCTATCCATTTAGCATAAATATAGAAATGGATTTAGCTTTGTGATATAATCTATCAACATGTGCCAAATACCCCTGTTAGGCTTGAATTATCTCCTGTACAGAAAAAGGAATTATTTTCATTCATGAAGAGTACTCGCGACAAAGAGGAATACAGAAGAGCATCTGCTATAAAACAAAAAAAGGAAGGAATACCTTACCGAACTATAGCAAAGAATCTCGGTGTCAATTACCGTAATGTGTATGGCTGGATTAAAAAATATAGAGAATATAATCTTGATGGAATAAGAAATAAGAGAAAGAATGGAGGTAGAAAACCAGTAATATCTACTGATAAGAATAAAGAGATGGTAAAAGATATTGTACTAAACAAGTCTCCTAAAACATTTGGTTATCTCAAAAATACATGGAGTATCAGATTGTTGGCTACATATCTTTCCTCACTACTGGAAATGAATGTCAGTCCAATGCAAACATGGAGAATAATTCATGATTTAGGTATAGTATACAAGAGACCCAAACTTGAACTGGAAAAAGGTAATGATTATGAGGAAAAGAAAGGAAAGATAGAAGGGTACAAGAAGATATCATCTGCTCTTTTAAAAAAAGATTCTACTAGGATTTGAAGATGAATGAAACATGGTTACATCTGCAACCATACATAACCAGGACATACATGAAAAGAGGGGAACAGCAAAAGATACTCCATAAAGGATCTAATGACAAAGTCAATGTATTCATTACACTTCTTTATTCTATGAATGGAATCAAATTTACAACAAGCAAAACCAGAAATAGCCAAGATTTCATAAACCATCTAAACAGCATCAAGAGATATGTACTCAAGAGAAATATCAAGAGATTTATTCTTGTAATAGACAATGCGTCATTTCATGTCAGCAAAAAGACAAAACAGTTTATAGAAAAACAATCAGAAGACTGGCTAACTGTACTATTTCTACCAACACATGCACCATTCCTGAATCCAGTAGAAACAAAAGTAAA
>JAATVJ010000254.1 GCA_014523515.1 Nitrososphaerales archaeon TH1177
TTAAATATCATACCCTATTATAATAATAACCTATAATACTCTTCCGTCTTTTTATTAATTATTTAAGATAATATATAAATCAGATTAATCAGTAACAAAGAAAAAATATATTAGTTAATATGATAGGTCATGCATTGAAGAAATTTATAAGACAATTATCTTTATTATTTATATTTTTTTTTATTATTAGTTTAATTCAAATTAATTATAATACTATTTATCCTGCTATTAACCAAAAGAGTGACGATCTAAAAAGGCAAATAGAAATATGCTGTACCTGGGGACAGAAACTTGCAGATAGGATATTGACGTATGAAATAAATAATGCAAAACCAGAATTAACAGAATTAGTCATATCTGCATTAAACTATTGGGAACAAAACATACGAGTAATAGAATTTAAAGAAGTAGGAAGTAAAGAACAAGCAGATATAAAAATTTCTTTCAGAAATGATAATGGAAAAGTTGCAGGACAGACTATAACTAATTTTGATTCAGAGGGATTTATTTTTAATGCCAAGATATTACTTGCTGAAAAGGCATTTGGAAAACAATTGAATAAAAATTTGATTGAATACATAGCAAAACATGAAATTGGTCATGCTCTTGGTCTAGGACATGCAAATTTTAATGATTCGCTTATGTCATCGTTGGTTTATCACTCTCATAATGAGATTTCAGACTGCGAAAGAGAAGCTTTTATGGAAGTAAACAAATGGAAATTAATAGAAAACTCACTACCAAAAATAAATAAAATTAAAACATATTTTTGCTAATTGATTGCTATTTAATTTTATACTCAATAATTTTAGAGACAGTAACATGAAAATATTTTTTTAAATTGTTCTATACTATTAATAATTATCAATATTATATGACTTCAATGTATTATATATTAAAAGTAGAAAAAATTTTCTAAAGTATTTGGCATAAAATTTATTTAATTTTCCAAATCTTGATCACTTGGAGTAATTAGTTCCATAACTTTAGAATACAAGAATAAAAATCTTCTTCCTTTGTCGGTTATTCTAAAGATTTGATCTTTTTCAGAATATTCAATTAATTCTCGTTCTAATAATATTGAAAGATAATCTTTTAATTGACTATAAGAAAGAAAAGCCTTATACATTATTTTAGTTTTAGCTGCTCCATCTTTAGTAGCTTCCAATATTAATGCTACTATATCGGTTCTGCTTCGATATTTCATTAACAGATTCTATAAATAGAATGTTTCATAAAAATTGATCGTAGAAATATTTAAAAAAATCGATTACAAAAAAATGTAATACACGTTTATTAAATATTGTCCTATGGATTGTTATTTTTGGTGTCGATTTCAACTAATAATTGTAGACCCTTTTTTGTAATAGAATAATTCTTTGCGTTCTTTTTTATATAATCTTTCATTCTTTCAATATGATAATATATAGATCCTGTTGATAAGGCAGTAGCGTTTTGTATATCAGAAAAACCAGCAGATCCATTTCTATCAGCTATAGCACGTAATATTTTAATTCTGGTTCTTCGAGCACGGAGTTGGGTTTCTCCTATCAATATTGATATTGCTTAAATAAATTATTTATTTTTTACTAAATTAAATAAAATTTATAATAAAAGTCATAAGAAATGTTATATAAAAAATTAATAATTTTATATTTATTATAATTCAATTATCTTTTTAATATCTACGTAAAGCTTATAGAGATATAGTTCAATAACCTAACTACGATGTCATATGGGGTCGTAGCGAAGCCAGGCATCGCAACGGGCTCCAGATCTAAAAATAGGGCAGTCAAAGCTTGAAGATACCCGTAGGTCAAGGGTTCAATTGGTAATGGTTCATCACTATTATCAGAATATCTCCCTTCGGCCCCATATACATTAGTAGATAAATTAGATATGATATGGTTTATTCAAGAAAAAATACAAAATAATAATAATACTACTACTATTTCTCTCCCCTCTCTCACTCTCTATAAAGTTACTGCATATATTAATATAAGAAAATCAATTGAATGATATATGGAAAGTGAATCAAAATCAAATACTAATGTTGCAATAATTGATCTAGATATTCAAGATATAGAAGGTATAGGTCCTACTACTGCAAAAAAATTAAAAGATGCTGGTATTATTTCTGTAATGGATTTAGCTGTAGCTAGTGCAGAAGAACTATCTGAAAGTATTAATGCTACAAAAGAAACAGCAGCTTCATTTATAATTTCAGCTCAAAAACTATTAAGAGAAACAAATGTCCTAGATAAGGAATTTGTTACTGCTGATGCTGCATTACAAAAAAGAAGATCAATGTTAAGATGTTCCACAGGTTCTTATGCATTAGATGATCTTTTACTTGGGGGAATAGAAACACAAGCTTTAACAGAATTTTATGGTGAATTCGGATCAGGTAAATCTCAAGTTTGTCATACTTTATGTGTAACAGCAAATCAACCTGTCGACGCGGGAGGATTAAATAGTGCAGTTATATATATTGATACAGAAGGTACATTTAGGCCAGAAAGAGTTGAACAAATAGCAAGATCGAGAGGATTTGATCCTACAGAAATTCTTAAAAATGTAGCAGTTTGTAAAGTATATAATAGCTCTCACCTTGAACTAATAGTTAAAGATTTAGGAAAATATATTGACGATTTTAAAGTAAAATTAGTAATTATTGATAGCATAATTTCACTTCATAGAGCTGAATTTTCTGGAAGAGGAACTTTGGCTGATAGACAACAGCGATTAAACAGCATGTTACACAAATTAATAAGATTAGCAGAGATATATAACATAGCAATAATCATAACAAATCAAGTACAGTCATCACCTGATACGTTCTTTGGGGATCCTACAAAAGCTACCGGTGGTAATGTTTTAGGTCATGCCTCTACGTATAGAATTTATCTTAGAAAATCAGGAGAAAATAGAATAGCGAAAATGATGGATTCGCCATATCATCCTTATTCAGATACAAGATTTACAGTTACAGAAAGAGGAGCAGATGATTTAGAAGAGCAAACACCAAAGAAAGGAAGTAAAAAATCAACAGCATCAGCATCAAAGAAAAAGGAAGAGGAAGAGGAAGAGGAAGAAGATCATCAAGAATAAATAAATAAATAAATAAATATTTTTATTATTTATCATATAACTTTTCTCTATTCAAAGACCATTTTCCTAATCTTATCATTGCTATACCTCCAGCTGTAATAAGAAGAATAATTACTAGAACTATTGGAACAATCATTAAATTTAATGGATAAGGAGCATTTGAAATGTATATACATTTAGATTCATTATCACATGATTTCGTAATTGGAAATACAAGTAATACAGTAGCAAAGATAACTAGTAAAATTGTTCCAATTGATGCAATAATTGCACCTATTTTAATTACAAATTCATAATTCATATTGAAATTGCATTAAGTTTATTATTAATATTAGTTTTAATACAATTAGAGCTTTGATATATCCATTGTTACAAATTGATAAAAGTCATTATTCGTTACCTTAGAATACTTTTCATTATAGTAGAGAAATGGAAGATTTTTATGTTCATGTTCATCCCATAAATCATGAATTCGGTCAAAATATTCCTTTTTACTTTTTCCTTTAATTCTTAATATTTCATGTAATAAAATATGTGAAACTCTTGCACAATTATAATCTGCGAAAAATTTTGAGAGTTGTTCTTTGGATTCAATATGATCCGGTCTTTTCCATTCAATCATACCAAAATTATTTGTAGCATATCCACCTATATGACAATCAGTCCAAAATGGTTTGAAAAAGGAGAGATAAAAATGATATACTGATTTTCCTCTACCTTGATGATCTCTTAATAAATAAGCTAATGACATTCTATCAAATAATCTTCCTTCGATAACAGGTAGAATATCTGCATCAATACTAAAATTTAAAGCAAAATTTCTTTTTGTCCACCAATGAAAAAATTTAACCATTGAATATACATAATCCCAATCTTCTTCCTGTCTTTTTTCCCATTCTTCATTTTTTGCAACATATATGAAAAAAAGTTTATTTGAATTGAATTGCATGGTCTTTTAAAAAGTTTATTCTGTATTATAATGAGAACAACCACAATTGTAATGATGATGATTATTATTATTGTTATGTACTTCACTATTTGGAAAAAAAGATGTTAAATGAAATTTACTCATGTGTTTCATCAATTTATAGTCAGAATCAAAAACTTCACAGATATTGCAATTGAGAAGTATCTTAAATTCATCCATATACATATATCATATATAAAATATAATAAAAAACCTATCGAATAAAAACTGCTAATATAGTAAAGATATTAATAAAAATGAAGTTAATCAAGAATATATTAGACTGAAGAATATATTAATTGTTGGACGATCTTGATTTAAAAATCAATGACTGGACTATAAATACAGTTAATTCTTTAATAAAACCTAACAGAATAGATAAAATTGCAGAATGTGCTTTACAACTTTCAAAAATAATTTATTATAATAACATCAATATAGAAAAATATCTAGCAGAAATAAATTTAATGCAGAAGGAACTTAATATTAAAAAAGAAAACTCCAACATTAATTTCAGTAGACCAACTCAAATAATAGAATTAATAAACGAATATATGTTTAAAGAAAAAGAATTCAAAGCTAATATATATGACTATCAAAATCCATTAAATAATTTTTTAAATGTAGTAATTGAAAAGAGAATAGGAATTCCCATAACACTATCAATAATATATATTACTCTTGCTCAATCACTAAATTTTAAAATATACCCAGTTAACTTTCCACGACATTTTCTAGTTAAATATGTATTAGATGATGATGATGACTATAATGAGATAATAATTGATCCTTTTAATAAAGGTAGAATAATGGATGATTACGCTATGAAAAATTTATTAGATAGCTTTTTTCCAAATCAAAATATTCCATTAACAAAAAAATTAGTTGAAAAAACAGACTTATCTCAAGTAATGATACGAATTCTAAATAATGTAAAAGACAGTTTTTTCGAAATTCAAGAATTTGAAAAAATAAGCCTAGCAAATGAAATGATTTTTTCTATAGATCCGAAAAATGTATATGCAATCAGAGACAAAGGAATAATATTACATGATAAAGATCCACAAAAATCATTGCAGTTACTAAATACATATCTAGAACTTGAACCAGAAGCAAATGATGTTGACATTATTTTAAAAATTATTAGAAGTATCAGAGAAAAAAATAATAGATAAAATAATATAATATGTTTTATTTGCAGTATAAATAAGTAACTTTAGATTATATACATTATTAGTATTTAAATAAGAAGAATAAAGAATTACTTTAACATTGGAAAATCTTTTTGCAACTTTATAAATAAATCTTTTGCATTTTTTCTTGCATCTTCCTTAATGTCTTCATTAAAGATAGTATTGCTAAGAGAATTCATTATAGTTTGTAGTTCTTTTTCATTTAGAGAAAGATCATATTTATCTTTAGTCATATTTTTCATCTTCAGTATAAAGTAATATAAAATTCTATTCTTTATGGAAAATTATTAAAAAATGCACTACTATAAAAAATAAGTATATATTAATAAAACATTATTTAGCAAGATACTATGAAAATAATCATCGTACACAATTATTAGATAAATTTGAACCAAGGAAGTAGATCTTCTCTCTTTAGTTTATCAAGCTTTATATTTGCTTCATGTAATAATATGTTACCTTCTTCAGGATAATCATGTAAAA
>JAATVJ010000255.1 GCA_014523515.1 Nitrososphaerales archaeon TH1177
AAAACCATTCCTTACTATAGAAGAAAATCATCAATGGGCAATTAGAACAATAACTAGACATAAAACATGATTCAAACTCGAATCAAAAATGGGTAAATTAACTTATTTGTTTAGAAGATATACAAGAATGAGTAGGTGTTTAATTCCCATCAATGACAATTATTATTTAATTTTTACTATGGATTTTGATCAATATAATTTTGATAAATTAATAATGGAAAAAATTATCCCTTTAATTAAGAAAGAGAAAAAGAAATTCTGATTATTGTAGTTGATTTATAATATTATTAGTATTTTTACTAACAAAACTAATAATAATAAAAAAACCATAACCTTCCTTTTCTTCTTCTCAATGTAACCCAAGAACCATAGAGATAGAAGAGGAATGCCATGACTATTGAACTAAATTTTTGTTGTTGAGAGCAATATCCTTTCAATTCTAAAATATTTAAAAGTCAGTGAACAATGTTAATTGTCAATAATTGATAGAAAATAACAAGATAAAAGAAGTAGATGTATTGGCTCATCTATATCTGATCAATTATTAGTTTTAAGTGAAAGAATAAACTTGTCATCAGGAAAATATCCATTTTCTCGATTGCTGATCCTTCAAATATTAAGGGAGAAATGACTATTTTGCCATGAGAATAAGTAAATAATATCAATAAATAAATAAAAATTTCTTAAATAATAATTATAATAGCCATAGCCCTCTATCTAATGAATCCATTCTACTATATTATTCAGTATAGTAGTAGTAGAAGGCTATGACAGTGTGGATTTACCTATACTTGCCTATAGTACAGTGGTCTAGTTTAATATAGTATTTAATAATTGAAGAGGAATTAATTGTCAAAGCCTGAACAAAGGATAAAGATGAAAATTTTCGGAAGATAATTGGTTAGTTCAGGCTATGACAATGTATTTGAAACCCATTCTACTTCTTGTTGCTCGACGTATATTATAAGAATCAATAAATTAGTTTATCGCTTTCAGGAAATTAGTTTAATATAACATGTCGCTAGAGTAATAGATTTATAATTTTATATATATAATTCAAAGTAATAAAAAATTAATTTAATATTAAGTTATCAATATTTTCATTGTAATAGAGTACATACATTATTGTTATTAATAGTAAAGCCATAGCCTATTGAGTACAACTGGCTAGTAGATAGGCTATGGCAATTGCAGAGGCACTCTATGGATATTGTTAGTGCAGTCAATGCAGGATAGTTGAAAAAGGGATATTATTATTGTTTTAAATAGATACAACAAGACAAAAGATTTTACTCAATTATCTTGACATCTATATATTGCAGTATCTGAGATTTTTATATCCCTCCTTCTGCATTATTACTTGTTAAATAAAATATAAAATAATTTAAGATAATTAATTGGTAAAAGAAGATAATAGAATTAGGTTCTCTCTATCTAGTAGGAAACATATTATAGATAAGGATATGGTAGACTGGACTACTTGTTTATGTTCTATTAATATAAAATTCATAATAATAAATTATTTAAAAACCTAAGATAATTTGTAGTAAAAGAGAAAAGCCATAGCCTTCTATGAGCCATTATCAAAATGTAGAAGGCTATAGCAATGTAGTGGTCTGCTTTGTACATCTTTATGTTGTAAGACAAGTCAATGTAGGATAGTTAAACTATTGAGAGGATGTTAATCATATTATTTAAAAATTAGAGACAATTTATTAGTAAAAGAAGATAATGTATGGTTCGTCTGTCTGATCAGTTATTAGTTCTAAGCAAAGAATATACAGCAACAATAGTTAGAAATAAAACAGATCCTATATGTCAATTGAATTATGACCTAGTATCATTTATTTAATCTTCCCATCTTTTTGTTCTATATTTCAATTATCATGTGCCATTTCATTTATAATTCTCTTTATATAATTATTAATTTCTTCTTTAGTAAGAGAAGAGCTAGGCGTTATTTCTTCTTCTAACTTTTCAATTTTGATTTGTTTTATAGTTTTTTCAATATTATTTTGCCATTCTATTGATCCTATTCCTTTTAGAAATGCAGATGGTTGATTCTTAATCTGAATGTTTAATTCTGATAGCAATTTTCTGTCATAAGAAATTGATCTAGCAGAAAAGATAATTCCAACTAATAATAAAAAGATCGATAGGGGAATATTAGATATAGTGCTTAAACCGAATGGAGGATAGGGATATAAATAAAAGAATGAGAAATCAAGACTGCTAATTAATATCATAATGCCGATGGCACAAATTAATAAATAGAATTTGAGATCCTTATTAGAGATATTTTTTGACATAAAAAGAAATGGAAGTGCAAAGAAAATCGCTCCTATTTCGTTAGTCAAGCTTATTAAAGATATATAAGATACATAAGTTAAATCGAATATATCAACTAGAACGTTGTAGATATTATTAGTAACAAAATCGGATGAGAATATATAATAAATTAATGGTAAACTTACTAAGATCCAAAATTTTACTTTACCAATTCTTTTCATATAATTTTTAGAATATGTTTTTAATAAAATAGATGTTGAAATCCAAATCAAAATAAATGTTAAAAGAAACAATATTCGGTAAGATTCTTGTAATAATGGATCTATTATGATAGTCTTAGCGAATGGATTTTGAGAAGGAGAGATTTCGAAGGAATTTATATCGATTTTATTAGATATTAATAACAAAATCATTATCAATATTGCAAATAAGAAAAAATGGGTAATTGTATATAACACTAAAATAATATTTCTTTTTTTTATAATCCACTGCAAAAATTTGATTATTACTATAATTTGAATACAAAATGCTACAACTATACTATAGAGAATGACAAATTGAAATAAAAATAAATCATAAATTTTATTTATAAATATATCTTTAATCACAAAAGCTAAAACAATAGTTAGAAACACTGTAGAAAAAAGAAGAAAAAAATTAGAATACATAAAAATGGAACTTTTATATTCTCTCATCGAGAATAGTTTTTTAGTAATATAAGAGATTAATATAAATTGAGAAATTAGCGTTGTAATACAAACTAAAAGAAAACTAATTGATGTAGTAAAGGAAGCTCTGAATTCATCATAATACAAAATAGGTTTTAAAATAATAGTACTAAAAATTGATCCTATAACAATTATTAAGCCAATTGAAAAAATTAATGAGCTTTCAATTGATAAGGAATTCAACATTAAATTAAAATAGGCGAATTCTATTAAGGTTTATGAATAATACATATTGAAATATTTATTAACATTTTCTATCTTTATTTTATTTTATGGTTATCTAGTTGGTTTTAATGATGTATATTCAGATAATAACTTGTTTTTTTCATTAGATGAACAACCTTTTAATAAAACTTATTCTGAATGGGCAAATTGGTGGTGGCAAAGTCACATATCTATTCCCAATTATGATGGTAATTTTCATCCAAGAGAAAATTATGATACCGAAAAATGTAATTTAGCACAAGATGGAGGACCAATTTGGTTTCTTCCAGATGGTAAGGAGAAACCAAGAGATGACATTGTAGAACAAAGAACTTGTATTGTTCCAGAAGGAAAATCTGTAATGGTACAGATAATAGGCAGTGGTTGTAGTACAGGTGAGATAGAAAACGTAAAAACGGAAAAAGGTCTACGAGATTGTGCCGATTGGTTATTTAAAGAAAATAATAAATTTACTAATAAATATGATTTCGAAGTCATATTTGACGGAGCTAAAATAATGGATACCAAAACTAATCCATCAGATAGAAGTACATTTTACGTTACTGAATGCAGGACAAATTTAACTTATGCATTTCCAAGTATATATAACGTTAATAAAGGTTCACATCCATACATAAAAGATTTTACAAATGAAATTCCTCAATATTGTAATCCTGATGCTAGTGGAATTTTTAATGCTACCATTTCTGGTACATATTTTATTAGTAAACCTTTAAAGTCAGGTAATCATACTCTTTATGTAAAAACTGAGACGGCTCCTAGTTTTTTTATAGGTCAACCGACAACTGAAAGACAAACCCTATACCTTTATAATTTAATAGTTAAATAATTGAAGTCAAGTCATAATTATTCCATTTTCATAACAAATAAAGATAGTTTATTCGAGTATGATGTTTTGGTTTTCTAAATGTACTATAATTAGAAAAACAAATTCCTAAATATGATCAAAAGTAGGAGTAGGAGGAAGTCTTGAATAATAACTCTTGGCAAATATTAATGCATTTGTTTCTCTTTTAGATAGAGATACTCCTAACATTTTTTTAAATTCAAATGCATT
>JAATVJ010000256.1 GCA_014523515.1 Nitrososphaerales archaeon TH1177
ACCTTCAGATAAACTTGATAGCGATATTTTGAATTTATTAGTTGAATCAATATCAAAAGAATTTGTCAACTCCAAAGTTACTATTAATCCTTTACTGAAAGTTGATATTCATGATTTTATTTCTAAACATAGAAATCAACTAAGGTCTTCTGACTTTTTGCTTTGGATTTTAGAAAAACTCAAACCATCAAACGAGATAAAGATTTTAGTCATTTGTGACATAGATGCATATTCTGGAGATTTGAATTTTGTATTTGGAGAAGCATATAAAGGAGGAAGAGTTGCAGCAATATATCTTCCTAGACTTAGACAAGAATTCTATGGGCTCGAACCTAATAAATTGGTATTTCATGAGCGAATTGTAAAAGAAGCAATTCATGAACTAGGTCATACTTTTAGTTTATTTCATTGTAATAACAAATTATGTGTTATGCATTTTAGTAATTCATTGTATGATACTGATATCAAAGAAAATAGATTTTGTTTATATTGCAAGAATAATTTAAGTCTGAAACTAAATGACTAGTCTCGATAATTAGAACTACAAAATTGTGCCAAGATCAATAATTATGGATCTAAATTAGAAATAAAGGGAACAATTTAATTAAAAGATATATTTAAGAACTTTTTTACTCAAACTCTCATGTATAGAATTGTTATTGTTACATTATTTATAGTGTTTATTTTATTTCATTTTTCTTCAGTTTTTGCTTGGCATCAAAATTTAGGTATAGATGATTTACGAGCTTCTGAATTATATCGTAATAATCCAAATGACCCACTAGTTGAGCAATGGCAAGAAGCGATGATGAGCTCTATGAATACAGCTAATAGTTGTATGGTACTTACAGGACCTGGAATAGAGGGGTGTATTACAATAGTGCAAACAATTGTAGAGAATTGTAAAGCTCATCCAAATTCATTATTAATATGTGAAGATTCTAGATTAAATGAATATTTAAATAAAAATATTAATTTAACAAAACTAACGGCACCTCAACAAAAAACTAAAGATTTTGTTCCTGAAAGTAGAAATGAAGAATGCAATCCTATAAATCGATCATTCACTCTTCAAGGTAAAATACTTTCAAAGTGAGTTATCGTGCTAGCTGATTTTGTTCCATGTATAGTAGTTAGTGGTAAAATAACTTTGAATATACCAGAAAATGACAATCTGAAATTAGCAGTATTATCTATTGATCCTATTGGCAATGCTCATTCAGGGGTATTAATAAATCCTACCAAAATTCAAAGTCTTGATAAAAACCAAGGATTATTTTCTATCGAATTAGATAAGACGATGAAAGGAACAGATCCAATTACAGGAAAAAGTAAAACAGTAACAAAAATTAATGGATTAGCATTATATAATACTGGCGATGAGTCCATAGTGTTCAAACCAGGAAATATTGTTACAGTGACAGCAACCGTTACCAAATAAGTTTAATATCTTTATAACAGTCAAGTGATAGATAAACGAATAAGAAAAGTTGCACTAGATGGATATGGATTGCAAGTATAAGTAAGCAAGTAAAAATTTTATATATTTTGATAGTGTATTATACTCTTACCAATCTATCAACAAATCAAATCAAACCTGGCAAGCATATAGATACCATAGTCCTCCTCTTATTTCCGATTGCTCCTATAACTTGAGGGCTATGGCTATTATAATATAATGAATCTATTAATTTATAGACAGTTTAAAAGTTAAGTTAAAAAAAATAATTTAATTAAATAATAATATCAAGAACTGAAGCAAAGGTATCATTTATAATATCATCCTTCCTTGCAATCTGTACTGCATTAAGTTATGCAGAACTATCATCAATATTTCCAAAGAGTGCAGCAGAATATAGATATGTAAAAAACTCTTTTGGAAAATTATCTGTATCTATATTTGTTGGTTGTTTAACAATATTTGTTGGTATAGTTTCAGCTTCGGCAGTTGCAATAGGATTTTCAAATTATCTTTCAGTATTTTTACCTGGCTATCCTACAATTCTTTTTTCTATATTGGTAGTATCTATTTTATCCTTCATTAATTTTTATGGAATAAGAGAATCTATCTGGTTTAACACTATTTTTACATTAATTGAATTATCAGGATTATTAATAATAATATTTATTGGTTTTATATTTGGAAACTTTTCCAATGTTGATTTTCTAGAATCACCTATTTCTGACAAAATGTCATATAATAATGATTTTTTATCATCAATTGGAATAATTTTTGGAGCGTCAGCATTAATTTTTTTTGCTTATTATGGATTTGAAAATATTCCAAACATTGCAGAAGAAACAAAAAATCCTTCAAAAACAATTTCTCGAGCTATATTATTATCCATAATAATTACAACTATAGTCTATGTCTTAGTAGTAATATCCTCTTTAAGTTTAGTAACATGGCAAGAACTATCTTCATCAAATGTCCCCTTATCATTGGTAATTGAAAAAGTATTTGAAAATAGAGGTAATTTTATAATCTCCACTATAGCACTTTTTGCCACAACAAATACAGTCTTGATGATGTTAATTTCTTCATCGAGAATAATTTATGGTATGTCAATAGATGGTGCTTTATTGACATCTCTTTCAAAAATTCACAAGAAAAGAAATACACCTTGGTTAGCAATAATAATAACTGCTTTATTATCAATAACAGTCATTATTGTATCTTCTAACAATATCTCAACTGTATCGAAAATAGCTGTTTTCGGAATATTTACAGTATTTGCATTTGTTAATTTCTCTTTAATATTATTAAGGCTAAAAAATCTTTCATCTTTACAACAATCATTTTCTCTATTAAATTATAAAAGATTACCAATTTTTGCAATTATAGGAATTGTAATTTCTTTTATTATGTTATTGCAATTTGATTCTACAACAATTCTATTGTCTTTAATAATTATGAGTATTTTATTCTTAATTAGCATTTTTTTTGCTAAATCTAAAAAAATTGGAATAGAAAAATCTGAATTTTAATCATAAAAATTTAATTCGATTATTTGATGTAAAAACTAAGCACATATCCTATTGTATAAGCTACTGCAGATGCTATTCCACCAACGGCGAGTGTATGTAATCCTGATTTAATCCATGATGTTTTGACAATTCTACCTTTTATAATTCCAATTAAAAAAAATGAAATTGCAGTAAATGTACTTGAAAAAATAAAAGCGTTAATTGGAGATATTGATGTAATTCCTATAAGATGTATAATTATAAATGGACTTAAAGGTATCAAGCCAAGAAGATTAAAAGCAATAAAAGTGGTAATAGCTGTATCTTTTGGTTCCTTTTTATCATCAACAAGTCCTAATTCTTCTTTCATCATGGTATCTACCCATATCTTTTTTTTTGAAGTTATTACTTTTACTAAATCTTCTAATATGTCCTCTTTAAATCCTTTATTTCGGTAAATTTCTCTTATCTCTTCTTTTTCTTCTTCAATCATATTATCAATAGACCATTCTTCTTTTTTTCTTTCTTTTTCGATATATTCTTCATATGTCCTTCTGGAAAGATAATTTCCTACAGACATAGAAAAACCGTCAGCAAAAAGATTAGCAAAACCCAGTATTAATATAACAGATACAGATAAAGAGGCACCAAATGCTCCTGCTACAATAGCAAATGTGGTTATTACTCCATCGGTTCCGCCATAAACAAAATCTTCAATTGACCAACGCATCTAGAAAATTATAAAATAAACATTGATATTTTTATATTGTGTATCTATTAAATATATTTAGAAAAAAGAAATTTCATTTTAATTGATAAATACATTACCTTAAATATATTGACAGATTTCAAACCATTTTTTTATTATTCTTCTTGAGTTATCAAAAATATAAATTTAAATTTGTAGTTTTAGTTTTTTTGTTTTCTATTTGTTTTAGATAACAGCAACACCAGAAAATAATATAATAAAATAATATCATATAATTCTGATGATTTTAATTCTTAACCTTCATTTTCCAAGATTTGTCCTCGTAGTTCGCCTTCTGGATGATCTTCACTATGAACATTTACATACGTCTCATCACTTTGCATAACCAACACTAAATCATTAATTGTTTTACCAGCCAATGAACCAGTTAAATCCGACACATTAAAATTTCCACTAGCAGAGAAAGAGCTAGATCTTTGTTGTGTAGTTAACGAAATATCAGAAATTTTTGACATATTTTCAATTAAATTTGTACCATTATCTTTTGATTTAAATAACGTCACTATAACGTCACCATTTGTTCCCATTGTACCATTATGAATTTGAATAGAGGTAATTCTTCCTGCATCTAATACATTTATTTGATAATTTACAGAATTGTCCAATACTTCAAAATTAGCTATTCCTGTCCCAGCAGTTTCAACCGGAGGAACTACTTCCTTCCCAGTCAGTGTTGCTATAAAGTCAGGCTTGCCTTGAGCATAGGCATAACCATAATTACCTATTGCAGACATTAGATAGATAGTAGCAAAAATAAAAACGCATCCAATAAAAATAATCTTGTTCAGATTTTTATGATATATCATACTATTTAATCATAGTTTGTACATAGTATAAAAAATTTTAGAAACTTATTACAGAAAAGGGAATTTATATAATAACAGTCTAATAATAATGTAATTCTGAAAATTATCTTTTAGCCACATTTGTAGATTCCATGCTATGAGATCACTTTCTCAATTTTATAATATAAGAATGGAATAGGAGTTGAAAGTTTATAATTTATATATATATAATGAAATTTAATTTGGTTGAATTTGCTAAAATAGTATTGTATTCAGGATTTTAAAAGAAATAGATATTATTTTTATTATGAAAATTATTTTGAATATATAATGAATTGAACCTTTGCATATAAAATTTGGATATTCACTGTAATTATAGAAATTTTTATACCTCGGTTTTGTAATTAATTGCATAACTATTTTAAAAAAACTAATAGGTATAATGTACTATTAAAATAGGACACATAGTCTTTTCAGCAAGGTTCCTTGATACACTTCCTAATGCTTTAACTTTAGAAATTCCTCCTAAACCTATATTTCCAATTACAATTAAGTCTACTTTTTCCTCCTCTGCATATTTGATTATATTATCCACTACAGAGCCTTTAGTTTCTCCAATAACTTTTGTTTGAATAGCAATTCCTAAAGGTTCATACTTATTTTTAAGATTAGTTAATTTCTTCTCTGAGTTTGATTTCATCAATACATACATTTCCTTCACATATTCTGAAAATGATATTAATTCTCCTGTTTTAGGGGATCGCATTGGTCCTTCTAAAAATCCTATCGAAGTAGGCATTTCTGGAATAACATATAATATAATTACATCAATATTAGTAGAGGATACATCAATATTCCCTTTACAATGCTTGGCAAGGTTAATTGCATGATCTAAAGCATAATTTGATGGTTCTGATCCATCAACTGGAACTAGAATTTTTTTATACATATCTCTCTAATACCAAGGCTATAGAATAATATAATTTCATTGACCAATTAAAGTATATCAATATTGTATAAAAATTCCCTTATATCAATAAAATTAAATAGGTTAACGATACTTTCTTTGGTATAGTATTTTTAGATTGTATGTAGATTTCCAATAATTAGATATTCCTCAAAAGTTAATTAGGAAATGATCACTTTGAAAGATATATTTATTATATCAATTCTCAATGTTATTTACTCTTTTAGAAATTTCTTCTTTACAAAGTAGAAAGGGGGATATAGCTTAAAGTGTATATTGTTTTTTTATCTATTTTAAATTTGATTAATCCGAAGGTTGCTTTCGTTATGCTTATGAATTGTTTCAGTTCTTCTTTTTCTAAGTTCGTAACCTTTTCTGAATCGTAAGCTCGCTTAGCCCAATGTGAGGGTTTTATTTCACCAAGATCAATAAATCTTTCATTCTCTAATAGTTTTATGATCTCTGATAGTTTAAAGATTCCTATTAAAGAATAATCATTAGAATTTCCGGTTAGAATTATTAAAATTACTAATAAAATTTTCAAAAGTCCAAAAGAGAGTGCATTTTCAATAAGACGAGGTGGGAATACTATCATTTTTAACAGTATCTTTCCTGATTCTAATCTACTATCAATAATTGATAACAATAGCTGTTGAAATTTTTGAGTCAGTAAATATGGATCATTATATTTTTGTACATTCAAACAATTATATTTGCACTCTTTAGTTGAATTTATATTCTGAAAATCAAACGATGCCTCAAAAGATAGTTCAAGACATTTATTGCATTTATAAATTTTATAGGCCTTTGGCAATTTTTGAGGTTCAAAATAGCGAAGTATATCTGAGGTAGATATAACATATTTTAACTTTGAATTTGCTGAAGATAATGACGGGATTACCATTTTATGAAAGTATTTTAACATTGTTTTATTGAAATTTTTTTCTTTTCCTTTTTATCTTTATCATTAGCATCACCCAAATTTAGAATAACAACAAAAGGAGTGGAATGAAATGGTGGTGAAGGAAATGGTGGTGAAGGAAATGGTGGTGAAGGAAATGGTGGTGAAGGTTGAATCATCGGTGTGATCTCATTGTATGAAGGGTTTTCAAAATTTATGATATTATAAGATTCATTAAAAATTGGAGGTTGAATTATATTATTTGTTTGAGGAGGTGGATGTTTTCTTTGTATATGAATATCGATATTATATCTTCTACTTGAAGTTTGAGAACAGAAGGGACATTTATATTTTCTAAAGTTTTTCTTCATTTCTTATCAAGATATTCTATTAAAATTATATATAAGCGCACAATAATAAGTATAGTCACTGTAGTATTACTGTAGTAATTACTGCAGCAACCATAATGAAAATTGATAAAATTTTGCTATTAAAATCATAGAATACGTTATTAAAGTATAACAGAAATCGAAAATTATTATTTGAAAAAAATTAAATAATATTCATATAGAAAATAGTATCTTATTATTATAATAATTATAATTTAATAAGATGTATATTTGATCTTATTGAGAATTATTTTCAATATACAATCTTCATACTTAGTTTAACAGTTATTAAATTACATACTACATTTTATATTAATTGGATTGGGTGTTTATATAATATATAATAATAATATCTTTTTATATTGAAATTTTGTCTTTTCTATCATAAGCTTCACGTGCAACGCTTATTGCACCTTTTCTCAGTAACATGGCTCTATATACTATCTGTTTAGATAATTCAGTAGCTATTTTTCTTGGATTCTCTTCTTTCATTATTGCCTCTGTTAATACTTCTTTAATATTCTTGGTTATTTTGTATTCAATAAGATCAAATGCTTCCTTTTCTGTTCTTCCTTGATATTCAACAAAGGATCCAATAACACCACCAGCATTGGCTAGAAAATCAGGTATAATCCAGATTTTATTCTCATGCAAATATTTGCAAGCATCTTCTGTAGTAGGGATATTCGCTGCTTCTACAACCATTTTTACACCATTTCCAAGTAATTTTGGTGCAGTTTTGTTATTTATGACACCACCCATAGCTGCAGGAATAAAAATATCCAAATCAATTTCAAAGATTTCATCCTTATCCTTAATATCATAGCCATAATCTTGTAGATCTGACAGTTTTGCTCTTCCCTTCATATCTTTCATTAGTTTGGGAATATTTAACCCATTTTCATCTTTGCTATAAATAAATCCTGATACATCACTCACACCTACTACCTTAATTCCATTTTGATCCAGGAATCGAGCAGCAAATGATCCAACATTTCCAAATCCTTGAATGACAACCCTAGTCTGACTCTTCTGTGGCACTTGCATTATTTTCAAGTCTTTTAGTATATCAAGAGCTGTTTGTAGTGCTACACTCACTCCATAACCTGTAGTTCCAAGTTCATGAGGAATACCCCCAAGCTCTGATGGTTTGCCAGTACAGGCTCGCATATCGCCTATTTCATGTGCAAAAATTGCCATATCAAGTTCTGTTGTACCTACATCTGTTGCAGCTATGTATTGAGAAGGACAATATGGTCTAATCATTTTTGCGAATGATTTCATCCATGATACTCTATCAACTATATTTGGATCAGCAATAATACCTCCTTTGGCACCGCCAAATGGAAGACCAGCGGCAGCACATTTCCAGGTCATAGTTCTGGCAAGTCTAAAAACTTCTAAGGGCGTAACACTATGAGCAAATCTTATACCTCCTTTTCCTGGACCTGTTGAAGTATTATCAATAACTAAAACACCTTTCATACCGGTATCAGGATCGTAAACCTGTAAAACCTTTTCAGGTCCCCATTCATCTAGTTCTTCCCATGCAGATGTCAATATTAATATTATAATAGATCTTTAGATTATACTTATCCTTTTTTTGAAAGGTATTTATTCATATTTTATTTTATAGACATTTTAATTCATTATCGAAGAACCATAATCAATTTAATACATATCTATAATAAGAGATGCAATACATTCATTATATAATCTAATTTACAACCATATTTTTGAATAAAAATAATTTTTAAATCTTTTGTCTCTAAAATATTAAATTCTTCTTTTATAATGATTTTCAAATGTTAACGCGAAGGTATACTTTTTTAGGAATTATCAATAGATAAATTTGTATTATGTTGAAATTATAGACTTTACTATTCTGGTTTGGAAAAGAATTGGGTTTGTATTGTTATTGTGAATAATGAAGGTTGGGCATTATACCAGTAGCTTATGTTTTCTAATTATCTATTTTAGCTAAGTACAGACAATATCTTGAAAAGATATTACAATAAGAAATTATATTTTATATTAGAAATTTATAAGTATTTGATCTAGTCGACAGTTATTCTAGTCACAAAAATTATAAAAAACTTTACCAAATTTATCTAATCATATTTGAATATTAATTTAATGAAAATATGGATCTCATGATTATAACAAATAATCAAAAGTTAAATGACTATCCACTTGTTTACAGTGAAATTCTAAATGAAATTTAAATAAAGCTTTATTGATAAATATAATAAATTGACAAGTAACATTAGAGATACAAAGGATCTAGTAAATCTTGTTGTACCTTTAAGATTAGCATGTTTAACTAATTCAGGATGGCCTATAATTGTTCCATTATGGTTCAAATTTTTAAATGATCGATTTTATTGTGCTACTCAGGAAAATGCTAAGATAATAAGTTATTTAAACAACGATAACAGATGTGCTTTTGAAATCTCATCTGAAATTCCACCGTACAGAGGAATTAGAGGTCAAGGAAAAGCTTTAATTAAAAAAGAACTCGCAATAGAGATATTACAAACAGTTATAGAAAAATATATACATAAAAAAGACACAGATTTAACAACGTTCCTGTTTAAACGAAAAGAAAAGGAAGTAGCAATAGAAATAACTCCGATCAAAATTTTCTATTGGGATTATACA
>JAATVJ010000257.1 GCA_014523515.1 Nitrososphaerales archaeon TH1177
CAAGCCGGTCTAAAAAGTGAACAAACTGTTACAAAGCTCATTAACAATTTAGTAGAAATTGCTGAAAAAGAAAAAGACCATGCTACTTACTCGTTCTTGCAATGGTTTGTAAGTGAACAAATAGAAGAAGAGACTTTATTTGAAACAATTCTTCAAAAGTTCGAAATACTTGGAAGAGACAAACTAGCAGTATATCAAATTGATCAATCCGTGGCCTCGATTAGATCTCAGATTATGACGAAACAAGCAGATCAAGAATAACCTCCAGCTAACTAGTTATTCAGATTAGTTATCAACGTTTCTGGTTATAATTCAATCACTCACTACTTTTCATATTGTATCTGTTGTATAAATAGAATTTTATTAAAATCAATTTCAATTATAGACAATTATAAAATATATTTAATATTTTTAAATACATATTCATATGTTGCCAAATTCTTAATATTTAAATAGTAAATGGGACCAGCCATAATTAAATGGGTTCAGTACTGTTATTCAGCTAAATGTATGAGATTTGAATACTTACTTCTCATATACTCAAGAAATTCATTTATTATTTCTATATTTTTAAAATTAGGAATATTTTGAATTTTTCCTTCTTATTGTTGTAGATAGTTTTAGTGGCATTTATCCTATTTCTCTTCTCATTTCCTTCTTTACAAAACATAATATCAAATGCAAATATGTGAACTCACTTATAGAATGGCGCCAGTGGGATGTGAAACAAATTTGACCTAATTTTTGGTACCATCTTTTGAAATAAGATTATATCCATGAAAAAAGGATGATTAGTTGAAGATAATTCCAACCTTTTCTTCCAACCTACAGCTAATAATGATACATCACCAATTTTATTGTCTCTTCTGTAGTAAGAGCATTAATATTCAGATTAACTGAATCTAGAAATGTTTTGAGTAAACTTATCTCAATAATTAGAAATTGTTATTTGGTGTCCAGCATTAGAAAATAAACTTGCATCATTTTCTTCTATATTACCTGAGCCTATAATTCCAATTAGCTGTTTTTAGTTACTATACTTTGTAACTATATAAAATTAGAAAGTTTCTTAAGAGTTACCAAGTTACAAATTTGAAAGTGTTAAAGATATTATAACTAATGGTCAGTTTATAGAGTTTGCAGGTATTGAGAATCATAATCTAATATTTATAACCTATTTTGAAGATATAACAAAAGGAGAAAGTAATGATGGGAACTAAAAAACGTGTTATCCTGATAGGTCTGAAGCCGGAGGTAGCTGACTACAGCAATTGGCCTGGCCTAACTCCTGAAAAGCTCATGACGGAGCTTAAAATAGACCAAGCGACTCTTAATTCTCTCGGTTACGATGCACAATTGTGTCTAGTTGACCTTGATGAGACGGCCGAGACTGTCGTGACTCAGAAACTAACAGAGACAGCTTTTGATTGCGTCATGATTGGTGCAGGTGTTCGCACTATTCCGGATAAATTTCTTCTATTTGAGAAACTGATCAATATCGTGCATCAGCATGCTCCTGCAGCAAGGATTTGCTTTAATACGAAACCGAGCGATACAGCGGAAGCTGTGCAACGATGGGTCCAACCATAGATAGAATGAAAGATATAAAGTAGTTTATACTTCGAAGTAAGTTCTTGAAATCTGTTATCTATATTATTCCATTACCTTAATTCTTCAAGAAAAGCAATTTCTGATAAAGATTTTCTTTCCCTGGACAATTTGCTTTTTCTCTATATCTTTCAGGTAATATTTCATGTGAATCTTGATATCCTATTGCTATCATTATGCCAACCTCATAGTCATCGGGAATATTGAAAACTTCTCTAGCTTTGTCTCTATCAAATCCACCCATTTCATGCATAATTAATCCTTGACTGAATGATTCAAGAAACATATTTTCATTGGCTGCACCTAAATCGTGAAAATGTAATCTATTATAATTTTCATTATCAGAATAAGTTTTCTTTGTTATAGCACAAATTAAAATAGGAGCTCGTTTAGCATAATTGTTTATTTCCAATAAGACTGATCTTGCTTTATCAAGTTTTTCTATATTATCATCAGTAAAAACTATGTAACGCCATGGCTGTTCATTTCTTGATAATGGTGCCCATCTTGCAGCTTCTAAGATTGAAAGCAATTTTGATTTCTCTACTTTTTTAGCTGAAAATGCTCTTGCACTCCATCGTCTTGCAATTAAATCATGTATAGGAAAATCTGTTTTTGCTATTTTTGTTATCAAGTCAAAGTCATTTTTACTACCCACAAAAATCACCAATTGTCTAAATTACTTTGTTTTCTTGTTCTTTTCTTTTATAGTCTTTCCACTTATCAATCCAATACTCTATATCTTGCAATGTTTTATGAAATTCTAACGCTATTGGAGTAAGACTATATAATATATCATTCGATTCATCATTTTTTGTTGTTGTTTTTATCACTATTTTCTCTCTTTCTAACTGATGTAATCTTTCTGATAAAACTTTATTACTTATTCCTGATAATATTTTTTTTAATTCATTAAAATGAAGAGACGAATTCGTGGCTGGAGTTTTTAATATTGATAAAGACCATTTTTTACCCATTACTTCACCTATTCCACTAGCTTTACAGATAAAATATTGTTATCTTCAGAATAATAATTTTCCATATCTTCGCTAGTCTCCCAAAAGGTGAGTATTCTTTTTTTGTGTGCCTTCCTTTAGTCTAACTCTATTATGCTTTATGTATTCTAAATTAGTATCCGTCAATATCTTTAATAATATAATTTTTTTAATATATGTTAATTCATTATGCAGGATTTTTTAACTAGAAATGAAATTCTTGGTATAAGGGGATTCATATCTGCTTGGTCCCATTAACTAAATGGGTTCACTTCGTTTTTCTATCCATAAAATTTAAGCTTAGAGGGTTTAGAGTAGAGTATTACATGTAATTGGAATCTGTTTTTAGTTATAATTTTTACTTTCCTAGTATTAAGAATATAAATTAAACCAAGAATGATTAACGCCCGGGCATAGTGTTGATATCGACTCTAAGCATCTAATAATATTGAGATGTTCGATATAAAAAAGTTTATTTAATAATATGTTTTTACTTTATGACATTAATATTTAAGTACAGATTTTGAAATCATTAATAAGCCATTTATTCAATACTATTTTTATATATAAAGTTTTGAGGCGCTACATGTAACATAGCAGCAAAATAGAATATACTACTACTTTATCCCTTGTTATTAGAACCGATATTTGTCTAAGTCTTTTTCTATAACTGCTAAACTATCATAGAAAAATTTAATGCATTTTTGATAAATAGAATAATGGAATTTTCTTCCGTCGAAACATTCACGTGGATTTTGATCTCCATGTTGATGATCTATGTTATAACAATGTCCGTCTTTAACTTTATTTGTTAGATTCATTAGTGTCCAAGACATACATACTAGACTAAAAATCCACATTTTTATTTCTAAATTATTTCTCCCATAACAAATACGGCATTCTTGTGATTCATAAGTTTCAGAAGATATAAGATAGTCTAAATTTGTCATTATATTCTTTACAAGATTATTAATATCTAATCCTTCTTTTGTAGTTATTTTGCTAAGTTGATCTTGTACTAGATTATAAAATTCATTTATGTTTGTTTGAGTAATTTCCATAATTATTATATTATGCCTAAAGATAATATTAAATATGAATACCATTCATAAAGCTAAAATAATTTTAAAAATCTAATCGTTGTTCACAATAAAATTTTACATATTTTAGTTTCTAATAATAAAAGCTAAATACAAGGTAGTAATAGAACCCTACTACATGCAAGACTCTACTCCCGACGGGCCCGTACTTTTCTCGGGTTCACCATCTGTCAAATTATGGTTTATATCGATAATATAAATAAAAAATGGAGATACTAAACAATGACAATTGATATTATTAGTATTCTAGATTGTATAGATTTTGAAATAGTATGAAAAAACAACAAGTTTGTTATTAATACACTACATAATAAATCGATTTAAATTCAATATTATAGGATATTTTTATTTTTTTATAATCTAATATCTTAGATTATTACAAATAACATAATTGAGAAAGTAATTTTAATAGATAAAATTATCATTTCAAATTGATGATGCTGTAAATATTCAAATTTGCAGTTAAGTAAAATTCTGATATGCAATTAACATTCTAAAATTTATCTGTAAAATTATTTATGTATATACTTATTCCAGTACCCAATTAAGACTAGCCTAGATTATTATGCAAGAAGTGAAACATTCTGATAATCAAATATCTGTTTCCCCAAGATTGGCGTTTCAGTTAGCTCTTAGAATCTATCTATACATAATTCTATTAACTCTACTCTATTAACTCAACTCCAAGATAATTTGTGAGTTTTTAACATTATATGAAGAGCATTGAAACTTCGGAAAGTCTATCAAAATCAGAACCTCAAAGCAATAATTAGTTTACTTAGGTTCAAAAATCACATATTCGTGGATATTTAGCTATTAAATCATTCTTATACTAATAAGGTAGCCTATCCATTAGTAACGCTACAATGCTAAAAACTGTAAATAACACTATAACAACCATTTATCATAAAATGAATGAAATTAAGTTAGTCATTTTTGGACTGATAGCACTTGTAATTGTTGCAATATCGTTATGGGTTTTAGACGAACCAGAAATAATACAAGACAAGGAAGTAGAGATAACAATAGCGTTAGGGGTAGGATTATTGATATTAATTTTAGATAGAAGAGCCGACCGTAGTATTCATGAAATGATTCATCAACAACACATATTGATTAACAAAATGCATAAAAAGATTGATGAACAAAATGAGTTAATTAAGAATTTACAAAAAATATCATCATCAAGCCATAAAGATCACGTGGGTAATGAAGATTCCTAGTAAGATTATTAAGTATACATGATGGTAAACACACTATGCCATTCTATGTCTATCTTTATCCATAGTAAAAGGATATTTATATAATACACAAATATTTAGTTACCTAAAAAGCTAAATACAAGATAGTAATATCTCCATAATAGACTCTTGTTTTAGCACCGCTATCGATATTACTCTGAGTGCTTTGTTGCCTAACTCATTTGGATAATATTTTTTATTCTAATTCAAGACATAATCATTTAATAGTTATCGTTTGAAACCAGTTATACAATGATACTTTCAGCATTATCTCCTTTATTATATTCTCTAATCTAATAGCAGTAACATATTCGCCAAAAATTCTCTTGATACAAGAAAAGACAGATTCTACAATCCATCTCTGACAATAGCTCACGTTATCCTTCCATTTATCAAGGTCATCTTTCTGTATTTTTACAATCTTGTTTCTAAGGTAG
>JAATVJ010000258.1 GCA_014523515.1 Nitrososphaerales archaeon TH1177
ACAATAATTTATAACAAGTTTCATAATAAAGTAATACTTTCCAGAGTATAAAATTTATAGAATATAATAAAAGAAGAATTGAAATTAGAAAATTAATAATTAACCGAGGCTGGGTCATAATTCATTGAACAAGTATTATTACTATATTATTATGCTATCATCAGTTCCCTAACATGTATTTGATTGCTCGTGGGTTATCCTTGTTAGATTTACAGTTGTAATAGACAAGTATCTGATAGAGCAGTACTGATAATAGTACTATTGCAGAAGCCTTATCATATCCTCTCGTACAGGTAATGGGTCTATCCTGAATACTGATTTGATATGTTCTATCAACGGCGGTAATGGAGGAGATGGTGATGGTAACGGCGGTAATGGCGGCGATGGCAATGGCGGCGATATAGGAGACTTTGGTAATGGCGGCGATGGCAATGGCGGCGATGGCAATGGCGGCGATATAGGAGATGGTGATGTAAACTTTGGCGATGCTTATCGAGGAGACGACTTTTTTGGTAACGATGATGAGGAAGATATAGAATCATTCCAACAAGAAGCCGAAGAAGTTGAAGAGCCAGCAGCAGAAATACTTCGATTCGAAGACGGACAACAAGAAGCTGAACAACAAGTTACAGGTGCTGAAGAGGTAGAGCGAATGGCCCAACAAACTGAACAACAAGCTGCTGATATTGAAGACGTAGTACAGGAGCTAGGACAAAAAGCTAAGCTATTAGGATTAAGTGATGATGCAGTACAGGAGCTAGAACAAGAAGCTTCACAAATAGGAATAGGGAAAGATATACAGCAAGATATAGAGCAACAAGCTGAACAACAAGCATTTGATGCAGATACTGAACAAGAAATTAGTCAACAGCAACTCAGGTTGCTAAATCAGCAGAAGATCTAGGAAGTTAAGAACCTTCAGATGTTCAACAAGTAATTAGACAAATTCCAAAACAAACTGCTTTAAGTGGAGGAGATGCCACCAAATTTATTGATGATCTATCAACACAAATAACTATTAATCCAAAAAGTGAGTTGGCAAAATCATTAGATAATCTGGCAGGTTTATATGGCTCAGGTAATTATGACCGATTTAATGAAGCAGCTACACAAATAGGGAAACAAATAGCAATTGGTCATGATACTACTCAAACTATAATACAAACTGGAGATATTACAATAAACAATTACTTTAAATATAAAATAAAACATGATATCGATTATTACGATAGGCACTATAAGCACTATCACTACGATCACGATGATGATGACGACGTTGATATCAAAATAATTAAAATAATATATAAGAGAGATAATTCATGTCCAACACAATCTGATTCAACACTATTAAAAGGAAAAATACTTGGAAAAGGGGGTCATAGTTTTAGCAGATTTTGAGCCCTGTGAATTAAGAGATGGACGTGCTACCCTGAATATTCCAACTAACCCCAATCTAAAATTCGTAGTCTTATCTATAGACAAGAAAGGAAATGATCATGAAGGAGCAATAGTATACAAACAAAAAAATCAAAGCCTTAGCAAAAATACTGGACTATATGTAGTAAATTTTGATGATAAAATGACTGGAATTGACCCAGTAACTGGAAACAAAAAAACATTAGATGAAATTAATGGACTTGCATTGTATAATATCGCTACAAAGTCTATCGACTTTAAATCAGGAAACAGCCTAGCACTAACTGCTGTTCTCAAAAAATAAAAATAATTTTTTTCTTTTTTTTAAACCAATATTTGATAACAATTACTAAGGTTATATTTTAAGATCATCTAAACTATTCAAAAATATGTATAAAAACCATTATTTGGATTTTCATCTATTATTAACTTTCTAAAGAAATAGAGACTTTATTGGTTAAAAAATAGAAAAGATTGAAGAAAGGATGAGAAGATATAATGGATTATTAGATGATATCTACTTCAGGAGATAATAATACAAAATCTCATCTAGGAGGAGGGTTAATGAAGAGACAAAACCCTCAACAACCTAACTTGAATTACATAGATGTATCCTCAATAGATGAATATTCAAAAAAAATTAATGAATTAGAAGGCAAAGTTGTTTTGCCAAAAACGGAAATCCCAGGATATGGCTTCTTTGTTGTATGTATAGATACAGAGAACAATGCATTTGCATTATGGGAAAGTAAAAAGTAGATAAAAAATCTTGGGTCAATTCAGAACAACAAATAGTAATAATATCCTTGAAAATAGACAAAATGATATAAAATAGCAAAGCAGTTGGTAAGTTCAGAAGTCAGTAAATTGCTTTTGACATAATTCTTGGCTCTGTTAATTTAAGATAACTTCACCTCTTTCATTCAATTCGTTAATAAAATAATTCTCAAATGTTGTATCATTATACATAGTTACAAAGAATTGTATCCAATTATGCACGTGAAATAAATTACATTCATCTTTTTGCATACATGGATAATAATCATCAAA
>JAATVJ010000259.1 GCA_014523515.1 Nitrososphaerales archaeon TH1177
GAATCTTTTGCAAATTCATGATTTTCTTCTACGGTAAGGAAGGGTTTTAGTCCTTCTCTATATCGTTCATTTAGAGTAATACCATTTTGATCTATCATACCAACCCATCTTATAGACTTGTTTGAATTCAATATATTTTTAGTAAAAGTATGATGGAGGAATGTACTATTATCATTATCATTATCATTTGCCGCTGATGACATGTATATTCGTAAAGTAATATTGTTCAATTATAATAAAAAGTTGTTTAAAATTATAAAGTAATATAATTTCTTTGTTATTATAAAGTAATTAGATTTATAGCATAGTTACCAAATTTTTACTTGACTTCGTCTCTTTGACCTTCAGCAGAAACTTCGTAATAGACAATTAATTGTAAAGTATTATTATATTATTTGCAGTTGCAGTAGCAGAGCGATATTCTAGATTAATATCCTCGCTAACACTTTAACTAATTTAGTACCATGTGGAATTTTTATTATATTCATTTTTACCAATTATCGTTTTAGACATGCAAGTGGAACCATCCATAGAATTACCACAGACTTCGCATTTGAGAGTGGAAAAACTCAATTATTGTTTGTGATTATTCTTTAATCTCTTCCTATCTTACTATCTCTATACTTTACTAGCCTACTAACTGGATATATTGATACTAAACCTGTAATCACCAATAAAATCAAAAAATCGGATACAGTCATTTATTATCAGGGAATCTCATTAGAGAATTTTATACTTAAAGATTTTTTCAAAAAATTATAGAAGAAAATCATTTTTTGATATTGTCCTTATTATTAGTATTATCATTTTTATTTTCAGCAAGCCAACATTCTTTGCATATAGTGTTACCATCTTTATTTGTGAATTCGCTAATCTCTACTTCATTTTTTCCACATTTAGAACAAAATGCTAAGGAAGTCATTTCTTCTCTTTATTCTAATGCTTCTCTAATAATAACAATGGCTTCTTTCAATTCTTTTGCTTGTTCATGATATTTTTTAGGTATATTAGATCTTTTGCGTTATTAAGAAGGAATCAAAATATTCTGAAAATTAAATTAATTTTTGTAAATTTTATAAATTTAATAACATTATTCTCTTTTATCTTAGATCAAATGTGTAATATTTTAAATGGTTGCTAATTACCCAATAGATCTATTGATTACTATTCTATCAGAACTAACTTAAATATCTGTACACCCTATTCCTTTTATTCAGGCTATGAGAATTAATTGAGACTAGGTCATATTTCGATGAACAAATATTATCATATCTATAATTAATATATTTAGTTATTATGTTCCTAGCATGTATTTGATTGTTCTTGGATTCTTTTTATTGATTTTGCAATTATAATACACAAGTATCTGATATAGCAGTACTGACAATAGTACTATAGCACAACCTTTACCATATCCTCTTACATGCAATGGATCTATTCTGAATACGGATTTGATATGTTCTATCAATGGTTCAATCGATATACTTCTTAGAGAATAGATAGCCTGTCCTACTTTAGATTCATAAAATTTTATCAGTTTTATCCTGTCTGCAGGAGTGTACTTATATCTTTGTACAGGACACACCAACTGAAATCCCATCTCTGTGCTGAGTTCATACAGTTCATGATCATCATATCCAGGATCTGCAGAAACATAATGTATTTTCCTTGTTGTTGTAACAGGTAGACTTGCTATTAACGTATTGTATATCTGATTATCTGGTATGTTGGCAGTTGTAAAATCTGCTGCCAATGGAACTATAATTGAACCTGTAGTTGATATCAAATGTAGTTTATATCCAAATATCCAACCCTTTGTATGACTAAATCCTCACCACCTTGCATCTATATCAATACCAGAACATGGTACTACTTTTTTCTTTATAGATGATTTGTGCCATACTGGTCCTTTAGCCTTGATAAGAGTACTGTCTGTTGAAAGAACACAAGGATCGATTATTTTATTACGTATAAAAAGTTCACCCATTGTAGTAATTCTGTTTTTAATATCTGTAGATATTGTAGAAAGACGTCTATCAAATGTTCTTCTGCTAGGTACTCTTGATAGTCCACATACCTTCATTACCTTTCTATTGTATGATAGATCCATTGCAAGATATTCATGCAGTGCTCTGTTAGAATCCAATCGAAACCATATACGTACTATAAAACATCTCAAGATAATAGTTGGAGAATAAACATATGGTCTACCACGTCCTCTATTATTGTTATGTGGCCACCTAATCCAACCAATCAAATACAGAATACTAATTAGAATGGATGTAGATCTTTTCTGTGTTAGTTTGTTGGATTGGATGGTAGTTTGTCACCAAAACATCATACACCAATAGACTAGCTTTATTCGTTATGAAAATGGAATAATTATGACCCAGCCTCAATTAA
>JAATVJ010000260.1 GCA_014523515.1 Nitrososphaerales archaeon TH1177
CTTCCAGCATATAGATCTATTTTATCAAATTCATGTTTTGCTTTTGCTATGACAAAGCCAATCCAACATTTATGTAAAGCTCCATAAGTTCGAGAAATGAAATATCCTGATGGAAGTAAGTAATCTCTATATTTCAAGCCTTATAATATTTGAATGGATCCTTTGCTCTTTGGCCATATATCCTCCAAAACTTGTTATTGGAAATCCGGTAATAATGTTGTGATTTCATCTCCTACATAACAATTAGAATCTAAAGTTAATAAGCTAACAAAAAAAACTACTGATAATAAAATTTAGTTTAGTTAAAAAAGTTTTTTTGAAGATAGCTCTATATATATGTCCCACATAAAGGTACTATATTTTAAAAACTTTTCCCTATGATATTTTGTATACTATGTAGTATAGATATACAGAATCAGCAATAATACTATAGACAGTTGTGACTGTCATAATAACAATTATTTTCTTAAAAAGATATTTAATAGTTTTTAGTAAAAAGATTAGCATTTTTTATTATTCTTTCTTGCATTATTTGAGCCCATTCCTGATGAGTTGTCAATCCTTTTTTTTCTAACGTACAAACATTTGGAAAAATAACTTTATCATGTGTATATGTTGGATAATATTGTAAACAACAAAAAAAAAATAAAATAAAAAAATACCGAGTAATTTTTGATTTGTCTCTATTTTTTATGGATTTATCCTGCAATGTTTACTGGGGGAGGTGTCCAAGTTCCGTTAAGAACCTGTTCTGCCGGCAAATACATACGCAAGATCATAAAGAAGCCATCCGCAGGTGAAGGTAGCCAGTTAGATTTTTTGTCTACGCCAGGACTCTGATTCTGTATATAGATGTCAAGTGAACCGTCTGTATTTGTCTTTAATCCATCGGTGTACTCGCCTATAGAATAACGATTAAGCGGATTCTCATAGAAATATTTCTCCTCGTTATACATCGTGAATGACCAGAAACCATCTACTGGTGGAGTCTGTCCTGGGTCAAAGTGAACGGCATATTTGTTCGCACCGTTATATGGTTTTCCTTGGCTGTCTGTTAACGTGGTTGGATAGATAGCTTCTTGTGGTATATTGGCACCAAATCCCAATTTAGTAATAGCTGCTCGAGTGAGATAGTCATTTCCATAAATTCCGGTCTGAGTGTTATAAGACCATCCATTCACTACAGTTCCAATATTTGCTATTCTTGAGTCTATCAGTTTCTCACCTTCCTGTATTCCAGTTTCGAGTGCAGTTTTTATTGTGTCATTTGCCTCAACTGATGGTGTTTTTCCAGGTCCGATACCTATATTTGCAAGCTTGGCTACAAGACCAGGGTCTGGAGGATTGAGTGGATTCTTAGTCATCGCTTGTCCCAGTTCATCATACAACTTGATACCAGTTGTCGGTATGTTAGCAGGTTGGGGTTTAATTGGAACTTGGCTAGAGACCGCTTTTTCGTCTAATTGTGCTGTTGTTGTTGTAGTTTTTCCTTCAAATACAGAAAGGGGGGTCAAACTTAGCTTATCTTGGATAGCATGTACATTTGGCAAGTCTGAATCACCTTTAACAAGAATCCTGTTAAGAACCCACGCTAGATTTGTTGGAGTCCATATTTTTGTCATATCTTCTGGAACTTGTCCATCCCAGTTTGGACCAGCAATAAGGTAAGTACCTTCTGAACCTCCTGAACCACGTGTTCCCAGATATGTGTAATCATTAGTATATGCATCCAAGAATTCGAATGTAATGTATCTGTCTTGAACGGATGGAACATTAAGAACAAGTGGTTCTTTTGTCAAATCCATCCATGATTGACAGTATAAGGTATCATCATTAGGGGTTACTACATCTGTGAAACTTGCATTTACAAGTTGGCTTGCACAGTTAATTTCATTTGCAGGACCTTGTCCAATTACATGAGGAGTATTGGGATTTGTGAAATAGTCAAAGCTTCGTTGTGCGGTTATGAGTGGATACCCCCACATGTAAGCTAGTGTAGCAATATCTTCAGGTTTATCAGAATTAGAAATTTGTGACATGATTGTGTCCAATTCTTGAGAAGATGTTATGGTAATATTCGAATTAGTAGTAGTAGTAGCACCATCTACCGTTTGGGAATAAAAAATACTGTAGGAGCTAACCAAAGAAAGCATCACAAGAAGAACAACGAGTGATCCGATCTTTATTATTTGACTTTCTGAAGCCATCAACAGTTTACTTGGTAAAGAACTATATAAACATCCATATTAATTGACATGTGTCCTATCACAATAATTAAATATGGTTAATTTATAGTATTTTAATTACCATCAGGTCTAGTAATTTATCCTTAAATGAACAGAGTTAAACAAATACCCTAAAATATTGATATTAGCAATCATTTATCTACCAATTTTTATCATCATTTATAGAGTAGTTATTGTTGGACAATTATAATATATAAGAACATTGAGAGTACCTTAAATAATTGACTAGATATTAGTATTTTTATGCAAAATCAAGATCGTATGGATAAAAATCCTTCAGGGTTACGAATCCTGCAAATATCTCTTGGAATAGTTTCTGTTATAATTTCAGGTTTGGTTATTTCAAATATCTTTGTAGCAGCTGGATTTATTACAACACTATTAGCAATTGCTCTTTTAGCTATAGGAATAGAGAGATTAGGAATAGGAATATTGTCAAGATCATCTACGAAATCATCCAAGATTTCCAACATATTACTTGGAGCTTTGACAATAATACTGTCTAACATAGTAATAACATATCCAAGTATAACCACATCATTCATACTTGTATTATTGTCTGTTTCATTGATAGTTATTGGAATTGCAAGAATCATCTCTACTATTAAAGATAAAACTAAGGGATGGAAGAAAGGTTTGATGATAGCTGTAGGAATATTATCAATAATTGTAGGGGGTATGATAATATCTAATTATATATTTGGCCTGTTTCTTGTTTCCTTAATATTGGGAATATCATTGCTGATAAACGGAATAGAAAGTATAATTTTAGGAGCATCAGGCAAAAGAAAACAAAGTAAAACCATCTAAAACAATATAATACTCCTTTAATCTATTTGATGTTAACTTCTAAATACTAGACTATGATATAAAAAAAGATGCACAGTATATACAATATTTAAAAATAAAATATATTCGATTACATTTACATCATAAGATGTGCTAATATTTACTCTATTGGAGTAGAAATTATTTTTATTATTGTAAAATAAAGATATTTCGACAATTTCTTCATATGAGATTACAGGCAAAAATGACCGTAAAACCTCTGAGCCCATTAAATATATGGGTTCATATAATTGCAATTGAAAATAGGTTTTATAGGAAGAGGGATTACTCCAAATTGGTAGCCAAGTTATCTACAACTCTAAATAAAATTCAGAATTTATCAAATTCTTCTAACGGTAAAATATTAAACGAATTTCTAATGTACATGAAGAATAATGGCTCATCAGAAAGACATCAGAATAATAACCTGAATGTGATTATTGAATTTTATAGCTACTGTGATTCTAATACCACCTTTTATAATATCAATAAGAAAGAACAGATACTATCATTTTTAGATACAAAGATAAAAGATTCATCACAAGATCAAGAAAAAAGATGGATTACTAGTTGGAACCATTTTTTAACAAGAATAAAATTATTTTATAGATAGTTATACAACAAGGATAAAGAAATAGATAAAGATTATTGGGAAACGCCTGGAAATATCCCTAAATGACATACGGACTTC
>JAATVJ010000261.1 GCA_014523515.1 Nitrososphaerales archaeon TH1177
AAGGAAAATAATAATGCCTGCTAATACTAAAAATGGGATTGCTATATTATGTTCTGACCAATTCGAATATCTATGATCAATAATATAAAGAAAACAGATAAAGATGAAAATACAAAACATTGAATTTTTTTCATAATGTAAATATAGTTATATTACTAAATAAATGTTAGCCTAGGTTAACTTTTAAGAAGACAGAATAAAAGAAGATATCAATACTACAGATTTGATAAAACAGAAAAAAAGAATAAAAAAATTAATTCTGTGTTTGATTTGTTATAGGAGCTGTAGGCCTACTCTTTAAAGTAATCTGTTTATCTAGAGTCTCTCCATCCCTATATATCGATAATGTTGTATTCTCATTTACCGATTTGTTCAATTCTAAATATGATATCAAATCTTCCATCTTGATTATTTGTTTGCCGTCTACTGATGTAATGAGATCTCCTCCTCTCTTTTCGCCATATTGATTGATAGTGCTACCATTCAAGCCTGCTAAATCTGCAGGACCATCTTTGACTATATTGTCTATAAGAACACCTTTTTGGCTTCTATCTATTTTTTCTCTCTTGGCAAGGTCTGCTGTTAAGGTAGTTCCAGTTACACCTAACCATGGATGAGTATAATTTTTCCCTTCTATCAATACTGGAATTATTCGTAATACTGTATCAGAAGGAACAGCTAATCCAATATTGCCTGGAAAGATACCTGCAGTATTAACTCCTATGACTTCTCCTTTCATATTTAATAGTGGACCTCCAGAATTTCCAGGATTGATTAGTGCATCAGTTTGAATAGCATTTGGTATTGAAAATCCTTTTTCATCTACAGATAAGAGTCTACCTATCTGACTAATGATTCCTGTTGTCATTGAACTCTCTAATCCAAAGGGATGGCCTATAGCTACTACTGGATCTCCGACCCTTAGTTTAGATGAATTTCCAATTACTAAGGATTTAATCAAGTCCTTCGTTACATTTTCATTTATCTTTATAACTGCTAAATCACTGAAAGGATCTGTTCCAGTTATATTTGCTGTATATCTATCTCCATTAAAGAAAGTTATATCAACAACTGGTGCCTTTTCAACAACATGATTATTTGTAACAATATATCCTGTATCGTTATAAATAAATCCTGTACCTAATGAAGTCTGATTCTCTTTATCTGGACCTAAGGGATCAGCAGGAGGTGTTGTTTTTGTTACTTGAACAACTGATTTTATTACCAATTCATAAAGCTCAGTTAAGGATAGATTTTTGCTGGTAGTAGATGTTTCAGTCAAATTTTGGGCATTAGCTATTCCAAAAAAAGTACTACTGGCTAAAAATATTAGCATTAAAACAATAGTACTACTATTACTGTTGATTATAATTTTTGACATCTAAACATTAAGTAATTTTGTTATTTCTATATGTTTCTTTCAAAATAAGATTGATATAAATAATTACAAAGTTATACGATGATCTGTAATTCATTTATCATTCCTCTATATTTATACAAAGGATATTATATAAGAATCTAAAAATTTTTTTTCTGTTATATTTATTAAATTTAAATAATTTTTTAATTTAATAGTTATTAACTTTAATTTGATAATTATATAATGAATATTCAGTTATTCTAATATAATAGAGAAGAACTGAAAAAAAAGTTATCATTATCCTTTATTGTTGAAATAATTTATTTTCTAATTTACATGTGATTATGAGCAATAAAAATATCATCTTTACCTATTATTTGATTACTCTTATTCTCATTCATATTCTTCTTCTTTTTTTATTTGACTTGATTTTGCTATTATTAGTTATCCTTATTAGTTGTATGGGCCAAATTGTTTATAAATATGAATTATAGGAATATTAAATTCTTAACTTATTCAGATTTAGAAATATCATTATTTATTTTAATTGTTTCTGCTATAGGATCATTTATACAAATTGCTGGAGGAAGTTGGGATGTAACTTCTCATCTATTAAATCAGCCAGAATCTTTTTTCACACCTTCTCATAATATCCTTTATAGTGGAATAGGATTAATAGTAATTTCTGCTGGAATTGGCTCATTTCTATTGAGAAAAAAGGAAATCAAACAATATACTTCTATTTCTCTTTCTTTTAAATTATTGATAATAGGATCATTTTTATCTTTAATTGCAGGGCCTTTTGATTATTTATGGCATCAAATTTTTGGATTTGATGGTCTCCTAAGTCCAACTCATATAACTTTGACTACAGGAATGTTGATTAACTCTGTTGCAGTTTTCATAGGGTTATATGGTGTGATAAATAATAAAAATAATACTATTTCACGTTGGAAAAATTTGGCTAAACTTTTCCTTATTCCTTCTCTCTCTTCGTTATGGTTTACGTCAATCTGGTATGTCTTTATGTTCGTTCTACCATTTTCTGAATCTGAATTTTTTAATTTTAATTTAAATATATATAGTGCAACTTTGATAGCAAGTATTTTTCTTCCACTAGTTAATTCTATTATGTTTTTATGCTCATCAAAGGTATTCGATAACGTTTTTGGATATGCATTTATAATAGTCTATTTATTTGTATTGGTAAATACTTTCTCAAATATTATTCCAACCGGTGATTTGCTTTCTCCTCTTATTCCTTGGTATCTTGTTACTGTTTTAGGAGCATCTCTTCTTGCAGATATATTATTAAATTCAAGATTCATTAGAATTAATACTCAATTTAAAAATAATAAATTGATAGCTGCTTCTATAGTTGGAGCAATTTTCTATTTCTTTAATTATCCTATGATAGTGTGGACATATGGAACTTTCCTAAACAGTAATCTAGAGTCGTTAAATGATGTATTACCAACATTTCTAAATACAATTGTATCTATAACTTTTATTACTATACCAGTGGGTGCCGTTATGGGATTAATTGGATATTTTATATTCTCAAAGATAGAAAATTCTTTAAATGTTTTGATTAGAGAAAAAAACAATTCCAAAGTCATGAAATCCGATCATTAGAATCTATTTTATGAAATTGCTTTATGGATAATAAAAATAATATTATACATACCTTAATCGGAAGAGTAGGTAGATATTTTCCAATTCTATATTTAAAAAATGGATAAAGCATATAAAAAATTTAGTGGACAAAATTTCTATTATTTTTTCTTTTTAAATCTTTATTAATAGACAATAAAATTATACTTTAATATCAAAAATTATTTAATCTTGTCTCTTACCAAAGTATTGTAAGAAACAAATAAACAACCAAACAAAAATTAGCATGCGAAGGGTTTTTTATAATAGTAAATAAAGTTATTATTAGCAAATCAATACCATTGTATTTCTATATTAAATATATGATATACGACATTCAAAAATTCGAAATTTATTTAGAATATTATAAAATTATCAAATTAGTAATTAAATAATATTATCCTTTAATTAACGGTAATGAAACTATGATAATAAAATTATCTTAAATCAATATATATCATAATTATCATTATCTATTACCCTAAAATATTAGCAAAGACAAAAGACTCTGTCAATGCCATAGCCTTACTAATATTCTCCATAGGCTATGGCATTTCAGTAAATAATGCATCAAAAATCATACAAGAATAATGATAACTAGTACAAATAAAAAAGTAATTCTTTAAAGATACTATAATTTTTGTTATTTCAATTTATTTGTTTAAAAAGAGGAAAAAGGAGAGATAATAATTGGCTTAACCATCTTTTATTTTTTAATTTATATTCTCTGAAAATTTGTTATAGACTGAAAGAAAAGTTATGAATGATATAAAATTTATTATTAAATCTAGAAGCAGAGTTATGAAATATTAATTATTTTAAAACTGTCAAATAATTGCCATATCAAAAAAAATATTTAAAATTTTTAAAATAAAAACCGTTCATGATTGAATATTAAAATGTAAAGACTGTACTTTAATATATCAAAATTTCACTATTTCTGGTCAGTAAATAACTTTTTTTTGATAATTAGATATAAATTGTTCTAAATAACGTAATATTATCTTTCTATTATATTGGCTACCTCTCTCAATACAACAAGAGTTTTTGAAATCAAATAATATTTGTAATATGCTTAAATCAAATAGGAGAATATTCTATATAGATCTCAGGATTTTATATAGGATAATTTTTTTTCCCTTTGGTTGTTAATATAATATAAGAGACATGAAAAACGATTACCGCATTGATCATATTACAATCCCTATTGGATTGAAAGACGTATTAAATAAGGCGGGTTTTACAATTGAATCTATCCTTAACAATGATCCATCCAAGATAGCACAAGATTTGGGAATTGATGAATATGTAGGACAAATAATATTTAAAGAGACAAAAAGAAAATTTGAGAATCTTTGAAATTCTTTTTGAATAATATTATTTTTGAATAAATATTGTTATTTTAAATAATTGACTAAGTAATTTAAGAATTTACGCTAATCAAATAATAAATAAATAAATCAATAAATAAATATTTATAAAATAAATCAAACTGAAATTATACTAGATTGTGATCGATATTTTTTTTATTATTAAATAAATTTCCAATACTATGTATATTCCTGTTATAACTATCTTGTCATTTGACTTTATATGTCCAAATATCTATATATAAATTAATAAATGGAAATATCTATATAATTAGCAATGAAGAAATAATATATTAACGTAATTGTTATCATCATGATTTTATTTATTTCATATTTATTCTCTTATTATTATTATTATTTTACATATCGACCCCTAATGTTCCTGCATTTCCCCAATTTTCTTTTGAAACTTCATAAATTAATATTCTCATATTTTCTTCTTTTGAATTTAAAATACGAGCTGTTTCCTTAGTTAAAACCCTTACCAATTCTCTCTTTTGTTCAAGAGTTCTTCCTTCGCTCATTGTTATTTGTATTACAGGCATGTTATTAGTGATTAAAATTTCCATAACATTAATTTTATGGAAATTTATATACTATTTAAGATAAAAAAAAGTAAAAATTAAGAATTAGATAGAAGATACTTTCAAAACAATTTTATTATAATATCTACTTTATTAGTAAATTGAAAAAATATATCATTTTAAAATATACTTCCATTTTTACCATTGCCCTTTCTCTCCTTTCATTTTCTATAGTTGATCAGATATCTCGTGTCTTTGCCCACAGTTTTACTACTGATGATGCATCTTATTTTCTAGGTTTAGATAAAAGAACCAAAGTAGAATTGGAACTTGCAGAGAAAAATTATCCTTCAAATATTACATTATCTATGGATCACACTGATAATGCTGCGAGATTAGTATATGATATTTATTATGTTGACGAAGATATTGTAGATGATAATGATTTTATTAAAAGATACAACAAAGAGGTTACCTCTTCTAATTCAACAACATATGCATTAGTAGTAGCTGACCTTTTAGATGCTGTTTTAAAGGGATATGCTGACGCATTAACAATAGATACGGACCTTACAAATATGTCTAATTTGATGCTATTAGATGAAATGAAAAAAAACCTTACAACGCAATCTAGTTCTAATAATGCTTCTTCAATGAGTTCTGATAATGATGATATTGGAGATGAATCAGAATCAGAGTCTTCCAAACTCTTCACAAAAAGTAATCCAATATTTAATTATGCTGATTATGAAACAGCAAAGGCATTAATTGTTGAAATTAAAGATATATTCCAAAAACATTTAAAACCATCTAGTAATGTTACAAACCAATCCGTAGATATTATTTCGAAATTAGAAAAGGATCTTGAAAAATTAGCTGACCTAGTTAATAATAATGATCTACCAGCAGAAGTAATGGAATTGGTTCATTTACAAATACATCCATCTTTGCAAACAGGATTTGGATTACAAACAAATATGGACATGGATGGACAAATGGACATGGATGGACAAATGGACATGGATGGACAAATGGACATGGATGGACAAATGGACATGGATGGACAAATGGACATGGATGGACAAATGG
>JAATVJ010000262.1 GCA_014523515.1 Nitrososphaerales archaeon TH1177
ATATATTATTATTAGTTTCATTTTTATTTTGTAATTCATTTAACAATGTAAATTAAATGCTAAAATAACTATTAAACTTAGAGCTCTATAATATTAACAACTATATAGTTTTAGACTAATGATGACATATATAATACATATTGCTGTGTGAAGTTACACCACCTGAAATAATTGTTGGAACAATAAAAGGAAAAAGAAGAACTATATGCAGTCTATGTTCAAAGAGAAAACAAGATTTATTGTATAAACTCTGATATATTTTATAATCCCTTTATAGTATTACACAGGTTTTATAATCATATATGTACTAAAGGTGGTATTCATAAAGATTCAGAGAAATATGCTAATATGTATGCAAAAAGTTTCATTGACTCTTATAAAAAATAATAGACCAAATAAATTACAAAATCATAAACAGTAAACAAATATTTACTAAAAATTAGTTAGGTCTTTGTTGTCAGACCAATATATTTTATTATTCATTCCACATTCATTGCATTTATGTAATGTTTCTATATCGTCTCTATTAATTTTATATTTATTTGCTTTTGTATGTATATCATCTGGTTTTACAGCAATAAATTCAGCTCCACAATAAATACAACTAAAATATTTAACTTTACTAGATGGCATGAGAAATCTTTATATATCATCTTCTTAATCTAAATTTGTTCTCTAGATTTTTTATAAATAGTGAAGATATCCCTTTATTTTTATTATTGTTATTGTCATTTTATTTTAAAACTATTGATCTATTTTTAAGTATTAAATTCTGAAACATTATAAAAAAATTTTTAGAAATATCTTCCACAGTTTATAGATTACATCTTTAATAAATCCATTGAACATTTATAATAAAATTATGTCTAAAATAATAGCCAAAAGACTCAACAAGAGAGTTTAAAAAATTAATATGATTAAATATCTTATTTTACCAATTATAGAGTGATTTATTCATCATTAACCTTTTAGAATAATTTTTTACCTCATATTGTTACATATTATGATATATCAATTATTTTATAATAATTAATAGGTAAAGGTTTTACTCAACAAAAAATTATTGTTAAACAATCAAATTGCTTATTGTTATTATTGTATCTATCTGTTTGGTTAAGAAATCAATATTTTCCTTTAATTTTTTCAAATATTTTTTCTTAAATTAATATCATTTTAAGAATCTTAATTTCTAATGTTTGGTAATAAATTTCTAAATAAATAAATAACCTTTTATAGTTACCATCTCAATTGTAAAAAATGTGGGGTAATCATTAATTGATAAAGAAATAGAGGATCATATTTGTAAAAAAGTTATAGATTAAAAAATTGAAAATAATACCCTTTGGCTTAATGATGGTGAAAGATGGCATCAACGTAAATTATCAACACTCAATTTCAAACACCCATATGGAACACCCAAAGAATCAACAGAACCAAATATTTACTATCAGATAAGAATTTTTAACAATAATAATTAATGATTATAGTATTTGTTATAGATCAAAGGAATTACATAATAATAATTATGACACCTTGAGATAAAATATTTGAGTTTATTAATAATATTAGCATAGGCTAACATTTATTATCTAGACTAACAATACTATTCATATGTCAAGATCGAAAATAATATTAATTGCTATACTTTTATCCGGTAGTCTAACTACAGCTTTTGCTATTTCTTTTCTTAGTGGAGTTTCAGTTATTGCACAGAATAATAATGCCTTCTCAAAGGAGGAAGAAAAAACAACAACAAGAGAAACAGTAGTTACTGGCGGACATGGTAGTGGATACAATACAATTAGAACTACAGGTGATGTTTTAGATTCACTCAATGCAGACGAAAGGACTGATCTGACTATAGATCCAATGAAATATCTAAGAGAGTTTAATTACGGGAAAGTATCGACAACAGACAACGGAACCACATTACGCGAATTTACTATAGTAGCTCTAGATAAGAATCTTGAAGTGTCACCAGGTGTATTTATGGATGCTTGGACGTTTAATGGAACAATTCCAGGTCCAACAATTAGAGCAACCGAAGGTGATCTAGTTAAAATCAAGTTCATAAATAATGGATCAAAACCTCACACTATGCATTTCCATGGCATTCATCAATCTAATATGGATGGAGTATTTGAAATTATTGCTCCCAGTGGAAGCTTCACTTATGAATTTATAGCTGAACCATTTGGTCTATTTCTTTACCACTGTCATATGCAGCCTTTAGAAGAGCACATCTCTAAGGGTCTTTATGGTGCATATATTGTAGATCCTAAAACACCAAGACCTCCAGCTGATGAAATGGTTATGGTAATGAATGGATATGATAATGACTTTGATACTGAAAATAACTTTTACACAGTAAATGGAATTCCAAATTATTACATGCACCATCCTATCCAAATTGAAAAAGACAAATTGGTACGTGTATACTTGGTTAATATACTAGAATTTGATCAAATAAATAATTTTCACCTGCATGCTAATCTATTTCATCTCTATCGAACTGGAACCAGCGTTACTCCTAATGAGTATACAGATGTGGTAACATTTAGTCAGGGCGAAAGAGGAATACTAGAATTCTCCTACAAGTATCCCGGTCCCTATATGTTCCACGCTCACAAGACAGAATTTGCAGAGAAAGGATGGACTGGCCTGTTCTTGGTTAAAGAAGACCTATCTGAGTCAGATGTGACTGCATTTACTAAAGGTGAGAGAGCTGACTATCCAGCTGAGATAAGTAAGAATACTTTTACTACTCAAAGTAAAACAAAAAATTCTCAATCTGCAGCAGTTGTTAGTTATGGAGAAGCTTCACAAGGAGGCAGTTAAGAGAAATGGAGTCTGATGAAAATAGAATCGATAGAAATAACAGGAAGACGAGTCGAAAAAAAATGATCCTTATTGCATTAATTCCCTTAATAGTACTGTCTGGAATGCTTGTATTTCTTCTTGGTCCTGGTATGTCGATATTAAACATAGGAATACCTTTGCCTGAAATTACAATAGAAAAGATAGAATTCCAAAATGATAAAATTGTAGCATTTATCCGTAATACTGGTCCAGAAGAAGTAGAAATTGCGCAAGCCGACATTAATGATCGGATGATTCCAGCTGCAATAGAACCAAGTAAAACATTGTCAAGACTGGCAGAAGCAAAGGTTATAGTACCTTTTTCTTGGATTGCAGGCGTGCCATATGAAGTTGGAGTGACTAGTTCTGATGGTACAAGGTTTAGCAAGAGTGTTGAAGCGGCTGCATTAGCACCAACTCCAAATGTTCAACAAGCATCATACTTTGCAATTATTGGTATATATGTAGGAGTTATACCCGTACTGATAGGTCTTCTCTGGTTTCCATTTATAAAAAGACTTGGCATGAACAAGTACACATTCTTCCTTAGTCTTACTGCGGGATTGCTTGTCTTCTTAGGAATAGATGCACTAGTAGAAAGCAATGAAATTGTAGCAGAGAATATTGCAGGAGCTTTTAATGGTCAAGTGTTGATTGCTATGATCACAATCATTACATTCTTGGTATTGCTATATACATCTGAAAAACTTGTCGAACGAGCCAAAATGAAAACTGATTCCAATACCTCTAAATCTAGCTTTGTAACATATTCTTCTGCCTCTTCTACAACGAAGATTCCTCAAAAACATCAACAGCAACAACAACTAGCAAAACCTTTCGCTATAGCAATGATGATTGCAATAGGAATTGGATTACATAACTTTGGAGAAGGTCTGGCAATAGGTGCTGCTGTTCTATTAGGAGAAGTAGCCCTAAGTACTTTTCTAATAGTTGGATTTACCTTACACAATACTACTGAAGGATTGGCAATAGTAGCACCAATGGCCAAAAGCGGTGGCAAAGTGACAATACGAAAGCTGGTAGTAATGGGTTTGATAGCTGGTGTTCCAACAATAGTAGGAGCATGGATTGGAGGGTTTCTCTATTCCCCTATTGCTGCAATAATATTCTTGTCCATAGGTGCTGGTGCAATATTTCAAGTAGTATTTTCCATCACTTCTTGGATGTCATCAAATACTAGTGAACCAAGAAAGGCTATGTTAAGTACACCTATGATTGCAGGATTTACGGTAGGAATGGCAGTAATGTATGCAACATCATTGCTGATACCATCTTAACTAATTGTTAGTAACTAAAATATAGATAAGAGTGATAAATGAAATTGCAAAGAAAGTTGAAAGTTGGCTCTGATGCAGGTATCAATCGTCTTGAATCGATTCGTGATGCTCATACTGGAAAGAAGGAAAACGAAGATCGTACAGATAGAATGGAAGATTACCTTGAAGTCATTTATGAATTGGTACAGCAGAAAGGTTATGCTACAACCATAGATATCTCTCAATGCCTTAATGTGAGTTCTCCAAGTGTAACTAAAATGGTAAAGCGATTGGATGAAACTGGCTATCTCAAATATGAAAAATATAGAGGAATTTGTCTAACTCAGCAGGGGATTGATGTGGCCATGAATATTCATCAGAGACATAGTTTGTTGGCTGAATTTTTAACAATAATTGGAGTAGAAGAAGATATTGCAAATAAAGATGCAGAGGGTATAGAACACCATTTACATCAGCAAACTTTGAAAAAGTTAGAAGAATTTGTAAAGTTTGTAAAAAAGAATCATGAACTATAAATATTGAATTCTCTCCTAGTATTATTAATTTATACCTATTTGATATAGTCATTTAATTTAATTTAAATATCATTGTAATACGAGTATTTTAATAGTTTGTTAAAAAATAATAACTATATTAAGATACAGCAGCTTATTTAACATTATTATAATTTTTTCTAGGATAACAATTTTATTTGTCCCAACAAATGGATGTTCTCTTGTTAAATTTAATATTAATAAAAAGAAGTTTATAGTATCAGTCTATATTTGAAAAAGAATATATGCTTGTAGTGATGAATATAAAAATATTTTCAAATTCTTATATATTATAATATCATTCTAAAAATAAGAACATAATAGTTTGGCATGTTTATTAGAAAAATTAAAGGTGTTAATACTCTAAATATAGTTTCCTCTTTCCTTGATATTGAGCATATATATTTGTATCATCATCAGGACCAAATCAACATTGACTGAAAAGGAGATGTTTTCTAAATACCATCTGTACAATATTTTGAAATTCCTGCTGACGATGTAAATCGAGCTCAGAAATTTTATCAAGAGGTATTTGAATGGGATGTGAAAAAATGGAGTGATAATGAAAAGCCTGACTTAGACTATTGGATGTTTGAAACCAAAGATGATAAAGGAAACAACGGAATTTGGGGTGGAATGATGACACGGAACTACTATGACTCACCTTCAATTAATTTCATCATTACATGGCATAAGATTTGATATAAATTACTTAAAATACACAAAATACTTACAGCACATAACGCGGGATACAAATTTTACATCATCTCTCTTACACTCCCATGAATTCCAAAGTTTTTCATACGATAATCAACAAGTCATATTAGATACTTTACCAAACCATTATAAACGATTATTGTGGAAACCAAAATGAACACAATTAAGTGAATGATCTACTAAGCGATTCTAAAGCTGCTATATGAATTAGTTTCTCTCCTTTCAAATACTGGAAACCAATAATCGCTCTGTCTTTTAGTCACTAATTTGCATTCCATCATACGCAATTAATATTCTTCCAAAGCTCGGAAAATCAATAGAGTCAGGATAAGTTTTGGAGAATTCGACTATTGATTTAAACTCTCGTTCATTCGTGCTAACCTGTTCTTATGCCTTTTTTTTCGCAAACTAATTTCACTAACGAGAGATAGTAATAATGGTGTTGCGGTATACTACTCCCTTTGTAGCGGTTTACTATATCCATCATTGGAAATTCAGTACAACTGAAAGCTGCTTCAACTTCACTACTCGAAATAACTCAAAAATAAAAAAAATAGTGAAAATTGTTTATAAAAAAATTGATTTACCAATACATTTCATAAAATGAGAGTAATTTACTTTAATTAATACTATCACAACCACTTTAAAATTTTCAAGGCAAATCTTCAAAATTTATCAAACTCATTATCATTATTGTTAGGTTTATCTATCTTTGAAATTGTAAATTGATCTATTATTATGTTATTTTGATATCCTACATAATGATAGCGAGGTAATTGGCTTTCATTTGCATAGAAGGTTCCTTTTAATGTATTACCACTTATATCTATATTTAGAAATCCAAAATGTTTATCATCCTGTTTTGCAACAAAAGGCGCTTGTTCTTTTATCTCATAAAGAGATCTTCCTGCAGTTCCTGTTATCAAGTAAATGACTCCTCCATCATCATCATTATTATTATAATGATTATTTTGATTGTTATCTTCTACTATTATAGGATTATTAGAACTATCTCCTCCTCCACCTTGGCTATTGTATTTTAATGGAAAAGTCCTCTGATAGTTGTGATTGTCACTTGTAAATACTAAATCCACTCCATATTTATCAAAAAGAGGATGATAAATATCTCTGATTGTAGAATTAGCAGAATGTTGAGAAGGTGAAGTATAGATAGGTATAGATTCTACAACAAATGTCCAATCTATATTTGGATTGGTAGATGTAGTTTTTAAATCATTTTGAATGAATTGATATTGAGCAGAACTACTGCTATAATCGATATATGGATCTATGATGGTAAAATGAACATTATTCATATCAAACGAATAATATGTTTTTGCTAAATTCAAAGGTTTAAGATATTGATCAATTATACCTACTGCCCCACCAGTGGTATCACTATATTCATGATCTCCCATGGCTATCTTCATCTTTGATTTAAATGGCTGTATTATTTCAAACCAACAATTTGCAGATTTATCATAACTTAGATCTCCTCCTGCAATTACAAGTTCAGGATTCTTCTTTTGAATATTTTCTGCTGTCTTTTTAGTATCTTCTTCACAACCCCAATCTGCTGTAATTGCAATATTAAAAGAATTTTTATTTGTTGTTGTTATTGTTGGTAAAGTATTTTGATCAAAAGTGTTATTTTTTTGTAATTGTTCAGGAACTATTGATTCTTCTCCATATTCCCTAGGATCATAATAATCTTCAGGAACTATACTAAAAAATCCATCATCTGCTGAGAACACACTACTAAAATGAAATATAGTAAAGGTAAAGAAAAATAATAAAAGAAATAAAATAAAA
>JAATVJ010000030.1 GCA_014523515.1 Nitrososphaerales archaeon TH1177
AAAAACCTTTATCCAATATTGTGTTTAAAGCCAGTTTAGATACTGGAAAAACATTCAATGATTCAATAGAATTAGCAAATAATACTAATGATGCTTATCCCAAAGTCAATTCCTATAAAGAGCATGTTTATGTTACGTGGAATAGTGAAAATAGTAGTAGCTCAAAAAATGAAGATGAAAATAGCGGATTATTTTTTATAAAAAGTTCAGATAGAGGAAATAATTTTGAATATAGCATTAGAATAGCTCATTATAATTTTGGAGAATCACAAATGGCAGTTGATGAAAATAAAGTAGTTATTCTCTGGGGAGGATTGCATGCAAAAAACATCAATGATATATATTTTGTTCAAAGCGATGACAATGGTACCGCTTTCACAGATCCGTATATAATTTCAGAAAAAGATGCGAGCGCTGAAAATAGAAAGAATACAGACAAAATTAATAGTCCTTCCAATGTCGAAATACCCACTAATAATTCTGCCTATATAGTATGGCAAGACAAGATTTCACGAGAAAACCAAGACATTTTCATAACTACAAATATCAAAGATGATATGCAATATAGCAAGATATTAAATTTAAGTAATAATAGTGGAATTTCTGAATGCCCTTCTATCGCTATCTCTAACGATTATATTTATGTTGTATGGGAAGATATTACTCCAGGTAATCATGAAATACTATTTACGAGAGGAACAATTCCAAAAATAATTAGTTAGTTGATGATAGAGGAAAATATCTCACTTGGTATTCCTAGAATAATCATAACTATTATTATCATTTACTGTTTATTATAATAATTCTCACATATTACTATAAAAGATACTAATATTAAATAATTCAATTAGTTTACCTTTTGTCTGAGTTTTTATTTCTATCCAGCTATTTATAGCTAAAACAACATGAACTAGTGAACACATTTTCATTATCCTCAATTCATTTGTAATTATTTCTATAAGATTTTCTAGAATAGGATTATGTCCAACTAATAGAACTATATTATTTTTATTAGGTATTTTACTAATTATATTTATGTAATCTTTAGTGATAGTTTGATATAATAATTCAGATAAATGAATTTCATTATGATAATTCATATATATTCTGCCACCAATTTAGATGTCTCGGCCGCCCTTTTAGCAGTAGAACTAATAATCATGTGAGGGATTAACTTTTTATTTTTTAAAAATTTTCCAACTATATGCACATCATGTTTATCCTGATAAGATAATGGGTCTCATGTTATCAGAAGGCGCAGGGTCTTTTAAACTAGACTTAGCATGACGAAGAAGTAATAAAGTTTTCATAAAAGATATTTATTCTAATTAGGTTAACATTGTATCTATAATAATCAAAAGATCAATACACATGTTTGCTAAAATTTTAAAAATATAGTATTTTATATTGAACAACAAAAATACAATGTTTCTATCGAGGAAATATATTGCCAGGAAACATAATTTTTACTGGATGTCTAAATGCAGGATGAACCATTACCATTTCTCCTTTATTCAATCTAACAATATTTGTTTTAGTAATTTCATCAATTATAGAATAGGGTTCCCTAGATAATTCTGATCTTCCAACTTTAGCCGTAACATGTAATCCTATATTTTCTTGAAATCTTGAATCAGTTTGACTTTTAAATTGTTGAGCAGAGAATAAAACTGTCCCGCGAGATCTTCCAGCTATTACTGTTTTCATAATCTGTTCAGGAATTACATCCATTCTTTCTCTAAGTGTATTAGGAATGAATCTATTAATTTCGTCTATGAATATCATTATATACTGAGGTTTCTTTTTATTTTCAAATTTTTTTGTTTTTCTATTTAAAGATTTATTTTCATCATCATCTTCAAAGTCATAGTGTCTTGCAGAATACATCTCATCAATACTTTTCATTACATCACCTACAATAAATGCTTGTTCTTCTAAAGAAGAAATTTTAGCAATATCAACTACAAAGACTTCATTAGCTTTAATATTTTTTATTTCTTTTCCAAGATAGAAACTAGTAACTTTTTTATCTATAAACATAGGTGATTTTCTAAATCTTTGTAATTGTCCTAAAAATCTAAGAAGTGACGATTTATGGCTTACTATGAAATCTGGATATCCTATAAATTCACTTAAATCTGTCCAATTTTGAATTTCCTTTCCAGAACTATCAGTAATTGGCCAAGATTCAGAGATATAATCAATTATCGCAGAGAGATTATAACGTTGATCATATGCATCAGAAAATAATAAATCCAACCGATCGTATATATCTTTTAGCTCATAAGAGAATGTTTTATAATTTTTAGGAATATAAAGTGAATTTGGTTTTCCATCCTTTCCCCTTGGAAGAAAATAAGTTACATTTTCAAATGGCTCTACTTTTAAGTCAACTAACCCATAATCTTCCATAATTTGACTATTTATTTTTTCTTGTATGTTATGTATATGAAGTAGATCTTCTTCTTTTGTATTGAAAATAATTAATGAAATATCTTCTGATTTTTTAATGGTCTGATAAGCAGAAAATAAAAGAAATAAAAGATAGCTAGTTTTTTTATTTCCAGAAATTCCTGAAGCGTTTATATGAGCAGTATCAGGTCCGACAATATAGGATAAATCTAAAGAGACTGGAACTTTTAATCCATTTGTAGTTTTTATGAATCCAACAGGTATTGGATTTTCCATTTCAGGAATTCCAAGAGCAAACATTATTTCGTCTGAAGTAGCAAATCTCACTATTTTATTTGCACCTACTGGAAAATTAACTGAAAGTACATCTTTATTGTCTTTTATTTTAGCATAGGTATTCCCCATTATTGCTACTCTTGCTACCACTACTTCTTTTTCATTATAATGATACTTTGGATAATAAGGCTTAGATTTACTTTTTCGTTCTTGTTTTTGTTGTCGTCGTCCATCTTGCTCTTCAATTTTATTCAAATCTTTATTTTCAGAAAATAGTCCGAGATTAGAAAGAAAAGTGCAGTGTAATTCTTTTACAATACCTATAGTTGTAGTTTTATGTAAATTTTGTACAGAAACAAAATCAAAAGGATTAACAATCATATTAGAATTAATGATAAACCAGAATTCATCAATTGTGTTTAGAAATCTATCAGAAACAATTGTTTTTCCAATTTCATGTTCATTAAAGAAAGAATCAGTGTCTACTTCCGCGGTTGTTGTCTTATTTATAATAAATGTTTTCTTTTTTGTTTTATTTTTTTTATCATCCATAAAAGTTCATTTGCTAAATTGCAAATAACCATTATGGTTTAATCACTTTTTCTTTCTGTTCCTTTTTAAAGGTATTTTCTGAAACTATAATTCTATAATCATTGTGTGAGTAAGATGATTTGTAGTGGTTTTTAATATTTTAGGTATAATCTAGAATATATTAAAGTGAAAGAATCCAACCATGACTAGTAATATTAAAACTATCATTTACTGTATTAACAAAAATTTAGTTTTTTTCTGATAAAAGTGAATTAACTTTACGTCGTAGCTCACTTAATAGAATTGACTTGTAAATAACGATCTTGTCAATTTCTTGAATACTTTTCCTAAGGTGTTCTATGAATTCTTTATTTGCAGTAATAAAACAAAATAATAGAGTAGAATTCATATTTTTCATATAATATCATACCATTCATTCTGGGCATCTTTAAATCAAGAAGAACTAAATCATAGGTATTTTTTCTAAACGAATAAAGGGCATATATAGGATCATTAAAAGCAGCAACGATATATCCATCATACTCTAAAAAAAGTTTAAATAAATTATTTATATGAATATAGTCATGTATTATCCATATTATTCTTTTTGACATTTTAATTGTAGGCAATTACCCGCGGTCAATATTCTATATCGATATTAGAGACAATTCTGGCTTATTATCTTATTTACCAAATTCTTGTTAAAAATAAAGGCAAAAATTCCATGGCCTTCTACTACTACATTACTTTTGATTGACTCATTAGATATATGATAGAGGACTATGGCTTTTACTATTATTAGTACTGTGTTAATTAATGTTAATAAAATTATAAATCAACTACAATGAGAATTTATCTTTTTCTTTCTTAATTAAAGGGACAATTTTTTCCATTATAATTTATCAAAATTGTTTTCCTCGAAATCCATAGCCAACAACAAGTAAT
>JAATVJ010000031.1 GCA_014523515.1 Nitrososphaerales archaeon TH1177
AATTATCCAATCAAATAATCCTGATAATACTGTTTGAGCACTTTCTTCTTCCATTACGTCATGAAATCTCTTATATGAAGAATATGGCACACCACCACCTTAAAACAATTTACAATTTGATCTTCTATTTGACCTAATACTGGTATCCACTGCATTGAAGCAGCAAAATTGTATACCTTTGTTTGTCGAGTTAGAAATTCTGCCTTTTCCTTTGGCAAGGAATACAAATTATTTGAAGAATCATAATTCACAATTTTGCCAACAACCATTGCTGCTAACCATTCTCGTACATATCTCTCATCTAAGTTTGAAGCAATTGCTATCTGCTTACTCGTTGAGGGAGGAAGTGATGCCATAGTATCAAAGAGCCCTACTCTATGACCTAATGACAGTATAAGAGATAAAGCTCCTTTATTGATAACATCCACCATATATTCCTGAAATCCTAATGTAGATGAGTTTTGGTGATCATCCATATTATTAGTATAAGATTTTGCATTCTATATTTTTATTTTCTTCTACAAATCAAAATATATTAAATTATTCAAAAGGAAAAGAAGAAGTAACCCAATTTATTGTTAAAGAAATTGATATATTAAAATAATCCTTCATTTTTACTCCTATATTTACTAAAAATACAAAAAATATATTATATATAATATACTAACAATTTAATTGAGGTTAATTAAGAATTCAATTAATAGAAAACAAAAAGTAAGAAAATAAGTTTTATAGAGCAGATGAAAATACCAATTTAGTTAATATTGTATTCTATATAATACGAATAAATAAAAATTTTATTTAGATATCAACTAAAAGATATTTAATAAATTACAAATATAATATTTGTTGTTCTATAAGGCAATTTCTAAATTCAATAAAAATACATAAGATTATTTGACTACGGATATTAACTTTATTGTGAATACACAATTCTTATTTTACTATAATCATAAATATAAAAAATAATATAACATACACAAAAAGATATTATAAAGTAATAGTAATTACAATAAAAGATTAATAAATAGTAAACTATAACTTCATTTATAATTTATCAAACTAGAATCATCTTTGAAATTATTTATTCTGGTTTTTCATCTATTTCTTCTTCCTCATCATCAAATTCATCTTCGTCATTATCAAATTCATCTTGCTCAGTGTCTTCAAGATGATGAGTTTCATCTTTTATTTCTTCTTTTTGAGATTCATCACTCATATCCATAACAAGATAATTCTTCTTAATAACTTAACTTAAACTGGTTAGAATATAATTATAACAATGTAGGCTTAACAATCAATTATAACTAAACAAAAAATGACAAAAGATCATGTATATACTTATCTTAAACAAATTCTATTTTAATAAAAAAACTTTTTCAAATATAGTAATTTTATACTAAATTAAAGTATAATTTTGATAGAAAACTTATTACATTGTTCATTACTATATTAGCATACTAAAAGTTTCTTTACAATAAAACAATGATTAAAGCAATTGGCTTTTTAAAGATTAGGAATATTTAAATAATTAACAGATAGTTTTTTAATTATTATGGATAATCATATTCTTATTAAATCATATAAGAAATACATCATTTGCTCAGTATTTGCATCCATTCTTTTTTTTAGTGGTATAAGTTTTCCTCTTTCATTATCACAAGAAGAAACAAGGTCAATACAAAATACGACAGATGATAATTCACTAACTCTATCTGATCAATCAAAAGAAATTGTACAAATTACAAAAACAGCCACCGCTTCATACAATATAGTGAATGATAGCACTGGATTATTAGGTACATTTGATACTACATACACTATCACTGGAAGTAGTGATTCATTATCTAAATCTAAAGATTTAATCATAACAATGGTGACCAGTGATTTTGATAAATCACCTACTATAGGATACATTAGAGCCGCAGATATAGAACATATATTTGATGTATCAAATAAAACCGATTCTTCACCTCCAGCATTACCTAATCCTTTCGCTGATGAACAAACAATTAACTATACACTTAGTCAAGAAATTTCTAACGCTATTGATGCAGCACAAAATATAAAATTTACAACAGTTGCAATACAATGTAACTTTGGAATGAATATAATGGATTGGAAATGCAAAGATCATGGCATTTATGGATAAAAACTATTATTCTTTTTATTTTGTAAATTAATTTTACTATGAACTAAAAATTATATATAATTTGACTATTTTTTAATCAGAATTTATACATAAAAAAATTAAATACTGTCGCATTTAATTCTTGAATATTTTTTCTTTATCTTATAATTAATATAATGGTTAAATTTTATCATATATTCAATTTAAAATGATTGACTAGTCATATTATTTCTGCAAATATTTTTAATTCTCTCAAATTTAGGTTTATATCTATCATAGAGTAACTTTTATCTACATTTATGTAGAGATATGGCTTTTTTTATTCAAATCTAATTTAAATAACAGAGTATACAACTCAAAGGATAGAGTCTCTATTAAGTTTCAACCTTAGTATATTTGTAAATAATACTATTAATAACAAATAGTTTTAATATATGAATAACATTTCTTATATTTAATGGACTTTTTACATCATAAAAAATTTGTCTGCGAAAAGGACAATCAAAAGTTTGAAACTTATGAAGAATTAATTGCTCATTCTCAACATATTCATCATTTGACAATTTTGAAATGTGACGGATGTGGAAAAGAATTTATTCATGAAAAAGATAGATTACATCATGTAAGAGAAGAACATGAAAAGGAATTAGACCGAAGGGAACATAGAGACATATATAAAAAAGTTATAAAAAACCCTCAAGATGAAATTGATGAACAGAATAGAAAGTTTAGTGATAATCTGTAATTTATTTTTGTAATTTTTTAAAATCCTTCTTTTTCAATTAAGTTTTAAAATATAAGACAGATTAAGAAAGCAATAATAAAATCAAAATAAAAGATAAAATATTTATGAAGTTTGGTAATTAATATAAACTAGATTAATAAAATAAAAAGGTAAAAATTTTTTCTTTATCAGTCTCTTTTTATACTATATTTTAACTTCTGTATAAATAGGTAATTGATATATAAAAAATAACATATTGTCTTATTGAGACATATATATTTAATATATAATTTGAATCGCATTGCAATATGACTATATTTAAAGAACAATCATTAATTCAAAATAGGAATATTATTAATGAATAATGTTAATAACCATGCTCTTATGAAACAATACTAGTAGATTAATTAAGGAAAAAATTCACATATTAATAGTAATTCTTACAATCGTTAATATAGATCTTATTGGAAAAGCACAATTGGAAAAAATAGAGATATTAATCACTCTAATATTTATTACCAATTACTCTGATTTCACTAATAATGAGTTTTAATGTTTCTTCTAAAATTGATATGGGAAATTCAAATACACTTTGATTTAAACCTTGATTCTAAAATAGATATATAAATTCCAAATGATTTGTTAAATACGATTGTAAATTTCTTGAATTCAGGTTTGGTTGATAAATTTAGAGTATTGACAAAACTAAAAACCATCACTGGAATGTAATAGATCCAAGGTTTCATGATCTTCATGAATTTTTAAAAGAATAGTATAATGTGTTTTACGAAATGGTAGATGAGTTTACTGAGAGAAATAGACCTCTTGGCGTAAGACCAATTGGCACAATAAAATAATTTACAGACAACTCCAACCCTGAATATCCTAATCAAGACCTAAATAGTAATAGGATTTTAGAAATCTTAGATCTTGAATCAATAATTAAATGGATTAGAAACCATATAGAATATACGAACAGCTTGAAGATATATAAATAGCTGATTTTGTTACAGAAGATATACAAAAACATAAAAATATAACATGGATTTAGAATCTTTATAGAATTACAAACTCTCGTTATCTCAATTTTTCATTAACCAATTTATTTAGAGATAAAAGTTTAATCTTTTTAAATAAATTTAATTAACTCTTAAATAATATAATTAATATTTTGATATATCTAGTATATAATTTTAATGATAGTATTATCAGAGTTTTTTAAATTTAAAATAAATAATATGAATGAGGAACAAAAAATAGTATATCTATTTTTATTCAAACAAGCCACCGAATGGAGAATCAAAAGATCGTAGATCCTCTTCTGGAGTAAGTGAAGGCTGATCCTCAAACCGGAAACTATCGTCTAGAGGAGAATCAAAAGATCGTAGATCCTCTTCTGGAGTAAGTGAAGGCTGATCTTCAGAAGGAGGAGAATAGGGAAAATCACCATATGGTATATCATAAGGTAAATCATATGGCAGTGATGGCGATGGTAATGGGTAATAGGGAGATTGATATGGAGGAGGTGATGGATAAAATATCGGAGAACTTCTATCTGAACCACTATTAAGGATAATTACAAACCCTATAATCACTATCAAGATGAATAATATAATTAAAATTTTTTTTTTTTGATTAATCAATATGGATAGATAATTATTAAATACTGGTAATCGTTATTAATTTTTCCTTTTTGCTATATTTTATTTGAAAAAGAGATAATAGAGTTATTCATTTCAAAAGTTTAAATTTGATGTTATTTAGACAAAAATATTCTTATAATGCTATAGAAATCGATAGAAAAGGATAAATCAAAATAAGATTAGTTTTATAATAATATGGGATTCTTTGATAAAATTAAGAAATTTTTAAAAATTGATAATAATAATAATACTGATGACACTATCAGTAATCCATTTATCGATAGCCAAGCAATTGAATCTTTATCATTGGCATGTATAAAATTAGATGAAAATTTAGGTTTAAAAAGCACTGGTAGATGTGGGATCTGTGTAAAGAGTATAAATTCTGATTCCTTTAAGCAAATGAAAGATTATATTGATAATTTGTTAAAAGTTACAACCGATAAGAAAAATATTAACTTTGATGTAACATTCAATTCTATAATCGACAATTATGGTTATCTGTGGTTTATTATCAAAGGAAAAACAATAGCAGAAATAGTAGCTGTGATAAATGCTATAGGAGACAGTATCCATGAAAAAGGTTTTTCACGGCAATTATTAGCTAATATATTTGAATTTTCAAGTGGTTATAGCGGAAA
>JAATVJ010000263.1 GCA_014523515.1 Nitrososphaerales archaeon TH1177
AGAAATACCGGATTTATATCGCTTACCAATTTCAAGCATTTTCCTTGAAGAGATAGAAAAATAATCACCATATGGATTAGCAATAACAGAAAATGCTCTTCCAGTACTTTTCCATTTGTTCATTAAGTCATCAAATTTGATATTTCCCTCTACTTGAGGTAAATAGTTAAAAAAAATATCCTCTATCTTAGTTCTAAAATAAGAATCAGGTATGGTATTCTTTCTCAAATGAGATAATATCTCACGTCCACCAATCGTCCCAATAGGATTATTTTGACTTACAACAATAATAGCATCTACAGCTGATTCTAAATATTGAGCACACATTTCTATAGCAACCCAGATATCTCTGTTTTTATCCACAGATATACACGGTGTTTCAAATAATGTTTGAGAAAATAATTCTTCCAAAGTTAATTCAGAAAGTTTTCTGTTGAGAATTATCTTTCCACCTTCTCTTTTAAAACTACCTTATTTATATAAATGATGCCTTGTAATATAACTTTATTACTAACACATTTAGCTGAATTATTATATTCATATTATGGGAATTGGAAGAAATATAATGAATCTTTTGTTAAGCGTGATAAAATTTTAATTTTATTTTGATGTTATAGAATTGGGATTATGAATTAGCGAAGATGAATAAAGGTAAAGAAGATTAGAAAGGTCATTATTCCGATTCATTTATCAAATTATCAGGCTACAAGAAGTAATTTCCATTTATCATATATACCAGAACACAGCTCCATGATGGTGAAGTCACTGAAGATGAATTCTAATCCAAGAGGAGTTTATGACGGAGCAAAGCAACGATGTTCAGAAATTGTGAGATAGAATGTTTACACTTGCAAATCAGAATATGGTTGAATAATTATGAGTATAACAACCTAAAAATATTTTTATAGCCTTTCTCTTTCTAAAGTGGCTCTTAATTTTAATAGTGATTTCTTAAACTGTTTTAATGATTAAATTCAGGTCAAGAGAAGGATATCTATTAACTTCAATCTTATTTGAAGAATTACAAATATTTATTATTCAAAAGATAATTCCTAATATCTCTTTGTACTATAGCATTAGACTCTTATTTTTGCACCGCTATCGGTATTACTCCCGATGGGCCCCCGCAGGTTTCTAGTGCTCACCTTGTATAGTGATAAATTTGCATAAGGGTTCAGAAAGAAACAAAGAATTATTACACAGCTTTGTTTCTATATATTTAGAATTGAGTTTAAAATATCTGTTTTTTGAAAGCTTTTGGCAGAAAGAGGAAGAAAAAAATTTTTACATGTATTCAAACGATCTAATATAGACATATACAGAAAATCATTTATGATAGACTATCAGATATCCATTAATGAGAAGAATATTATTTATTCAAATATTCCTCAGTTTTATACTTCTGATAGGAATTATTTCTTTCCTAAACTTTCATGATGATAGAATATTTGAATGAATAATTGCACAAGAAGATATATCAATAAATAATGATTCTCTATTACAAAACAATCAGACTGAATTATCTATTCATAATAAAAATATCATAATTCAACTTTTAGCAAACCACTTGGAAACTAAACTCAATAAATCAGCTGCAATATTAGAAATAGCAAGCGAGCTTCCACAAATTAGGACTCTACCTAATGCAAGTTTAATAGATCCCTCTTTCCATGGTATTCCAAAAGATGCAGATATTCAAAAAAGACAAGTAGCACAAAATATTTTATCTATTGATGAGGATTTTGGACGAATTTTCTATATAATGCCAAATGGTGATATGTACTTTGAAGAGCCTTATTCGGCACAAGAGAATCTCACTAGAGATAACTTTGCATTTAGAGATTATTACAAAGGAGCCGTTTCTACTGGGGATACCTATCTTGGAAATGTAATCATATCTGCCTCTTCTGGCCTTCCCCAAGTCAATATGGCTATACCATTATACTCTGGTAATGGTAGTAGTAAGGTCAACAATACTGAGAATTTGATAGGATTATTTGCTGGTGATCAGGACATTTCTATATTTAACAAATCATTACAATCTCTTCCACTATCAGAAAATGAAACTGTAATATACGTAGATAACAATGGCCAAATTATTGCCAGCTCATCATCGCCTTCATCATATATTATTAATAATCAAGATCAATCAGATGATGGTGATGTCTCTTCTCTTCAATCTTTCAAAGATATTATGGATGGCAAATCTGGATACAATATTGAAAATATTAATGATAAAGATATGTTAATTGTATACGCACCAGTCAAATTCAAATCAACAATATGGGGAGTACTCTTTATCTCTCCTTTATCAAATAATATTGTTAGATAAGAGGCCATCTACATTGTAAATCAAGATAATATAGTTAGATATCTTTTATTTACAGGCTCTGAAGATATAAAATCTTCTCTATATATAATAGTAGATTTATTTTTTTAATCAAAAATAACGAAAACGTTGTTTTATAACAAAGCACAGAATAAAAAACAATATATTCTCGGAGTTCACAATATTTTCAGCTTGTTACAGTGATATCTGTCACAGATTTAAATTCATATCTTCCAGACCTACATTACTTTTATCATAAATAACTTGATGTGCCACATTCTCAAATTATTCTATTATTTTATCTCATTTTTTACATAATCAATTGCGCTATTTTCTTTTAATTTATTTATTTTTGTAAGTTTTCATAATAAATTCAATAATTTTAAGACTTTTTAGAAAAATTTATCTATAACAATGACTATGGTAAATTATGCAAAACATGATTGGAATGCTGGCACAATCGTTTGGTATAGATCCAAACATAGCGAGTATGGCAGTTAATGGTGCAACCAAAATGTTTCTTAAAAAATCTACTCCCAAGGCTGCTTCAGGTCTTTTATCTGCTTTACCAAAAGATGTTACTGACCAATTTGATGACAATGATAAACAAAAATTTAAAACAACACAAGATAATGTAAATCGTTATGATTTGCTAAAACAATTGTCAGAAATAACAGGTATAAAAGATATCGACAAATTAGACAATTTTGCTGATGTTATTTTAGATAGTTTAAAACAAAATGCTAGAATTGATTTAAGTGATGGTCTTGACAAAGAAGAATTATTTCAAGGATTAACAGATCTATCAAGACAACAACAACAATCTCGTCAATTTTAATTTTTTAATTTTTTATTTTTTAGTCTCATTTAATTATTATAAAGTTTTTTCTAATGATATTTTCTAGTATATCAAAAGAACAAATATTGATAAAACCAGTTGATAAAAAGGAATTTACAAATACTGTAAAAAAGCAATTAAAGTAATAAAAAAATTCTATTTTATTATTATCATATTGCGATATACAGTTAATCTTAAATATTATATTTTCTTTATTACCATATCTTAGACTCTTATTTTTGCACCGCTTTAAATATTAAACCTAATAATATTTTAGAAACATATATTAAATATTCCTTAATTATTAAGAGCCTAACTATATGTGAATATAACAATTGGATCTAACATTTAGACGGTAAAGTATGAATTTTCAATTATGATGC
>JAATVJ010000264.1 GCA_014523515.1 Nitrososphaerales archaeon TH1177
ATCAGCACTTTCTGCTAATTGATTAGTGAAGTTACCAGTTGGATCTTCTATCTCATTTACCGTATATGTACCTGGTTGTAGATTTGGAATAGTTGTTCCTACTGCCGATCCTTCAAATTGGTTTATTTGCTGATTGTTTGAACCATCCAAAACCTCAATATCAAACGAGTTTTCATTCAATGATCGACAAAAAGGTGTGCCACTGATAGCAATATCATTACATGAGATCCATTGAGGAGAATTATTTAGAAGACTTTGGCAATTCATTACTACGAATGATTACGTTTAGGTGGAGGTGAACTTACATTCTATGTACCACAGGAGATATTAGAAGGATTGTATTCTCAACTACTATTTCTAAAATCTGATATTTTAAAATTGTTTATATTCTTAATAACTAAGATTTTCTTAATTCAGTAAATCTCTACTTGTATGTATAATTTTCGATTTTTAGAATGTTACATTATATTTCTTTTTTTTTGAGTAATAATAAGATTTGTTACATAAGATTTATTGTAAAAGTGCAAGGCAAAAGAGAAAAAATATAATTCATATTAAAAAAATATAACTAACCATAAAGAGAAGAATAACTATATAAAATAATAATGTAAAGAAAAATGCAAAAGTAATAAAATAATGGCTAAGATAATTACCAAACTACACAAATATTATATTTTTGATATAACAATAGCAATTGTTTTCTTATTCATTGGTGGTATTACAGTACCACCAACTTTTAGCGAATATTTTGATAATAGTATAACTTCTCAAAAATTAGCAGCAGAATTTTTAGAGAAAGATGATATAAATTTAACTAAGATTGATGCTGAGAGGGATGATAAGTTATTAAAAGAAAGCGTTAAATTCAAATTAATTGATGTCTCATATAAAAATCTCTCTGGTATATATTTTAAAATATTTAATTCAACTTTAGCGAGTTCATATTTAGAAAACTTTCAATTTTCTGGCAACTTATCAAATACAAATATTAGTAATTCATACTTTACAGTTGCTGCAGATTTAAATAAGAAGGTTAATCTCACTAAAGCAAATCTAACAACTGCAAATTTATATGGTACAAATCTAACAGATGCTGATCTCACTGGTGCAGATCTAACATATGCTGATCTCAGCCATACAGTTCTTATAAATGCAAATCTTACTTTTACAGGTTTGAAACGGGCTATCCTTATAGGTGCAGATCTTACAAATGCTACCCTTATAGGTGCAGATCTTACAAATACTATTCTTCTAGATACAAATCTTACAAATGCTGATATGAATCATGCAAAATTTGATGGAACATTCTTCAATTGTGCAAGTCTGAAAACGACGACTAATATTACAGATTTAACAATTCAAAATATCATAATACTTGATTCAAATTCTAATAAGATTACGAGTTGTTAGACTAAACTTATTCTATGAATTGTTGTTGTTTTTTTCATTTAACTTATCTATATTAAGTTTCTAATTATCAAGGATTTAATGTAACTAATAAATAAATACATTAGCATGAGATTTAACGAAATTAACTAAAATCAGTTATTCTAAAGATACATAATAATTAAGGTTATGAGTTGACGAATTGAATGTCTGGAGTTGGATTCAAATCCTTATCTATCAAATGTAGGGTTGTAATATCAATTATTAAAATATTTTTTTAGATTAACATGTTAGTATTATTATTTCTTATATGGTAGAAGAAAAAGAGATTGTCATCAATATTATAAGTAAGCAGATCAAGGTAATTATTTTGTTGTGATGAGTAAGTTTGTGCATCTACTGTCATCAACAATGATGATGAAGATACAGCAATTATTCATGCAATTAGTACAATTGATAAGAATATTGTACTGGTTAGTTTTTTGATCTGATTTTATTATTTATATTGGGATACAATATTATATAATATTTAAATATATTGGACAATTATATTGAAATATGAATTATTCTGAATAATATTAAGATACGATAATTTGATTTTAAAAATATTTACAATAAGTCCATGATTTAAGATACAGATTGCTAAACTTTGGGATATAGATATTGCTATGATTAAAAATAATATGTTGAATAAAAAGGTTTCAAAAAATGGAATTTATTAACTATAATAATTAGGTAAATGGAAAAAGTATTTTTATATACTATTAAGTTAGTACCAAAAGTGGTATTTATTGACTATAATGATTTTACATATACAACAATTGCTGTATGTATTTACATTTTTTAGTTGTATATTCAATTATTACCTAAATACATAAATATAGAACAAAATATTTCTATCAGAGAATATGAGATTATTTTTTCAATGCTCATTTATAATAATGGTATTAGCATTAATAATAACAATATCAGTAGCAGCAATAAACAGTAATAGTTTTTCTCAAGATGAGAATACTCCGACTCCGCAGCAACAACAACAAAAAGTAAATAAATCATCACAATCTGAAATAAAAAAACTTACTGATAATAAGTATTATGATGATTGGTCTAACATTAATGAGAATATCATTACTGATTTTAATTCAAATATTTCTTTTCCTAAAACGAAAAATACTACTACGTCCATTAATCAGAGTATTGCAATAAATTCAAATCTTGTTGATAACAATGATGACAATGACGATAATGATCTTACCTTAGGAGCCTGGGTCCCTATAAATAATAGTCTTCTTCTTCAAAATTTGAAAGGAGAAGAGCAAAAAAAAGGAATACAATCTCTTCTTAACCAAGGCTTTCATGAATACTATTTTTCCATAAATAATTTTGAAGATATCGATTCTATAAAATCAACAGAAGAATTATTAAAATCTGCAGAGAAAACTAGTCTAAAAATAATAATTATTCTCCGTCCTCCTTCAGAAGGTGGTTATAATACAAATTATGATTGGAAAGGATGGATAAAATACTTTAATTCTCTTGAAAAGAAATATCCAAAATCATTTGAAGGATTTACCATAGATGATTTTAATTGGGAAAGTACAAAACTTGAAACAAAATTTAAATGGAATATTAATTTTATGGAATATTCCAATCTTACTCAAGCACTTGAAGATAAAGACAAAAATATAAAATTTTATCCAACAATATATTTTGAAGGTTGGTTAACTGATAAAGTAGCCACAAAATATAATAACCTTACAGATGGATTTGTTGTAGCCAGTGGATGCTATTATAATGTTTCCACCTTAGAAAAAGAATTAACTGTCTTTAAAGAAATTTTTGAAAAGCCTATTAGATATGTTGTCTATCCTGCCATTACATATAACTATTCTAGACAAGGGTATAGCCCTCCAACAGACCAACTTATACAGGCTACTTTATCAATAACATCCAATTCTTCTGTTGTTGATGGATTAATCATTTGGCATGATATAGACAAGCCAGTAGTGCAAGAGTATTTGGTTAATAGAGATGATAAAGCATATCTATCAAAAATATCTAATTTGAATGAATTACAGATTAGAGAAGAAGAAGGAGAAAATGAAGAAATGACTACAACTAATTCTAAAAAAAGATTATTGGGTACTCTAAATGATGAACAAGATTGTCAAGAATGGTCTATCAAATATAATAAGGCATATGATATATTAAAGAATCTACCTCAACAAGAAAAAGAAAATGACAAATGGAAAAAAGAGATATTGGATATCTTAAGAAATGATAAAATAAACTTGTGGTTATGGGAAGATGTTGAATTAAGTTCTATAATAGATATCTTAAGAATGAACTATAACAAAAAATGACAATAGATGATAATTTGAATTATCTTTTAAACCTATTCTATCAATCACGTCTATTAAAATCAACATCTTCATTGAATTTCTCTATGATATCCTCATCAACTTTCTCATCACACTTACTTCCAAACTTATCCGATAAATCCCTCATGTGTTCACGAATGATATCTTTGTATTCATTTGGATTTATATTCTCATCATCTAATACATCTCAAAATCTTTTAGATCATACTTATCGGCGGTACGGTATAATTGTCTTCAGGATGGTATTATTGTATACGTTATTGTTAGAAGATTTTTCAAATGTATTTATTCCAACTTTGCTATCTGAAACTCTATTGTTATAGACTTTATTGTCATGTGATTTACCACTTATATCTATACCTATATTTTGGTGATGAACATAGTTATTTCTTGCAACTGAATCATACATATTGATACTAAATGCAATACCTCTTCCTTTTCCCGTGTTACCATTGTTGTATACTTCATTATCTTCAATTATTATATTGTAACAATCAAGTGAACATATAATGCCTGAATATCCATTATCATAAACAGTATTATTTCGAATTGTCATATTATGAGTTCCAGTATGAGGATCAATTCCATATCTTTCATTGCCATAAACGCGATTTCCTTCAATTAACATATGTTTCATCTCCTTTGAATAAAATCCTTTGTAGATATGGTGTATGTCATTATTCTTTAGTATACTGTTTTCACCACCGTAAAAAGTAAGTCCTCCACATCCATTACAACTATATCCCAAATATGCAAGATCGGAATTGGTAATTTCAGTAGGTCCTGTTGCAGTTTCCTCAATTTTTATGTATGGTCTTGGTATCATTTTATAAATTGAAGCATCTTCTTTTGCTTTTTCACTAAATTTTACATAATCATTGGTTTGTGGATTCCAAGATGTTATCTTTACAGAATCTACTTTGAGACGTCCATCTACTTCAATTGCATTAGGTGATTTCTTGGATGGAATTATCTTTAACCATGTTATATCATTCGAATTGATATCCAATAATGCATTTTTTTCAACTTTTAAACCTGCATTAAGTAACCAAACTTGTTATTATTATTATTATCATCATCATCAGGAGTATTGTTAATAGTTGTTATTGTTGATTCTTGTTTCAAAATATTAGGATCTTTGATTTGTCTACTAATATCTGCAAAATCAGCATATTTACAAGTTATAGAAATTAATTTTTCTGATTTATTATAAGATATACACTTTTTTCTTCTTCTATTTCTGATTCTGCTTTTTGTGCTTGTCCTTCTTCAATAATAAACAATGATGGAAATATAGCAATAAGTGGTCCAACAACTAATACTTTTATTAAAAATATTGAACTAGTTTTTGTTATTGTTGATTTTACTATATTCAATAATTAGTAATATTACCTTATCCTATATCTAAAATACGAATGATTTCTATAGATTTTTTGAAGATGATGTTGAAACAGTTCATTTTATTAAAATAAATTTAACATTATAAATAATAGAAATACTTCATGTTCCCATTAAACATCTAGTTCAATAAATAAATAGATCCAGGTTATAACATACTTGAGTTTGTATCTTCAAATATTTAATATCGAATATACTATTTAGGACTTTGAAACTATTCTTTTAGAGAGTTTTAAATAATGCTAGAACAATATTAATTGTCATAGCCTGCACTAGATTTGTGGATTTATAGAACAGGCTATGACAAAAATGCTATTTCCCTTCGATGTACCGTCTAACTAATCATTAAAATATTTAGGACTTTTGAAACTATTCTTTTATAGATTTATACACTAGAATAATAATATCCATAGCCTTCTATTTTACCCTACTTCATGATTATAAAAGACTATGAAATTCAAATCTGGATCAATATAATACTAACGTACTGCTAGTGAATTGGGTTTATCCAAATGTTTAATTAATTTCTTTTCACATTCAGAACCTTCAGGTGTATTCAAATCTTGTCCTATAACACATGCATGGAATCTATCTCCAACCTGTATTGGACCCATATCTGTATTTCTATCAAAGGCAAATGTCCTTTCTATTGTATATCCTCCAATTTCATCAAATTCTTTTTGAACATCTTCGATAACTTTAGATTTTATCTGGCCTTTTAGCATTGCCATAATCTTAATTTTCTCTGCATTCTTTTTATCTTCCATTGGAACTATTATTTTTACCTTGACTGGTTCGTTGTTATTATTATTATTATTGCTATCTGTATCATCTTCTTCTTTTTTAGTATTAATCGAGTTTTTATCATTGTAATATTGTTTTACATTATTATCATTTGAGAGGGAGTTAGTAATAGAATACTCTTCTTCTTCCATAGAAGTATAGCCATCTTCTTCCATACTGGCAAATGATGTTTCTTGAGATGGAGAGTTCATGTTATAATAATACACAGTTTTATCGTAAACTTGTGATGTTGCTCTAAATAAACGTGAAATAGTTGTTGCATCAGAACCTGCAAGATCTCCTTCATCACAATCAAAAAAAGGTAAAGAATTGTAGTAATTGTTTGTAGAGTCTTTGAGATGATATGCACATACAAAAAATTCATCTGGTTTACCAGCACTAACAAATTCGTTATCTTTGTTCATCACAAAATTAATTTTTAATTTATTGGTTGTTTCGTCTAATTCATCTAAAGGAATATCTTTGATAAAGCCTTCACCATTAATGACACCGACTACTTTAAGCATTCCTGTTTTTGGTATATTTTGAAGGTTAATGTTAGACACAACAACTAACTTATCTTTTTCATCAACATTTGCCTTTTCTATTACAACTTCTTCTGATCCTTTTTGTGCATATACAGATTTAAAATCTAAAGTTGCCAAATGCACAGTAATAACAAATATCATTACAACAAAAATTACTCCAATAGGTATTTTTGAAGAGAGGACTTACATGGTACAAAAAAGAAGGTTTAGAATATTTTAATAGAGTGTAATTTTATATAGATATAATTTACCATATCTTTGAACGATAAGATATGTGCTCTAATAAGATATCTAAACAAAATGATATGATAATAAAAAAAGAAGAGAATAGAATTGAAAATAAAGAAATTTTCGATTATAAAAATAGATAATAATAATAATAATTACTATTCATTTTTTTGTTTGGTTTAAACCCTTTTTATCTTCATATATCTTCAATGTTAATAAAAAGATAGGAATTTTTTTTAATTTACTTAGCAATGCATATACCGCTTGGATTGGAAGTCATACAGTTATTTTGGTCATATGTATTGGCATTGGTATTTACTGGTAATCCATTAGCGTTGTTTAAGTCAATTGTATTCAAAAGAGCATTGTTAAAGTTAATATTGTTATTGTTACTTTGATTGTCTACATTAATACCATTTCCAGATTCAGTAATAGAAT
>JAATVJ010000265.1 GCA_014523515.1 Nitrososphaerales archaeon TH1177
AAAGATGTATTGCTTCAATTAAAGCTTCCTGAATAGCACCTCTATAAAGTCCCTTTGAGGATGCAATAGTTTTTCTTAATTTTTCATTTAGATTTTTATCTAAATCAAAAGTTATTTTTACCATATAAATGGTTTTATGGTAAAAAATACTTATATATCTTTTTATTTTTTTAAATTTATCTGAATATAACTATCGGAATAATATTTTTAGAAGAGATAAGAAGAAAAAGAAAATAAAAAATATACTTTTATTCTAAATATTAAGAATTTAAATATGTAAACATAAAAAAAGAGAAAGAAAAATAAGAATAATTAAATCAAGTAAAAATCGATTTAAAAAATAGATAAATAAAATAATTAAATTTTAATAACTAAACCGATCTGCAACAGCATTTTCAATATAACACTTATTTTTTGCATATTATAAATAATCTCATAAGTATAATATTATAAATAAATTATAACCAATGGTTCTAATTTATCAATAACAACCTTTTAAAAATAATGACAACTAAGTATCTATTTCTAAATATCTGCAAATCTAAAATGAATCAATAAAATAATATAATATAAAAAACATTGGGTAAATAATTTGAATTTCATGATGATCTAATCGGTGTTTTTTTATCGAATATCATTTACTAAAATCTCTAATCCATTATAGATTTCCTCAATATTTAGAGTTACATTAGATAAAATTTTTAAAGCAGTTTTATCATCACCTCCTTCAATAGCTCTCATGCTTTCTACAATAGCATTGCCTGTATTTTTAGTCAAATTTGACAATTTTATATATACATCAGATTCTTCAGGACCCTGAATGAATTGTGAATAAACATTTCCTGTATTTGCTGTCACAATTATTAAAGAAATTGCACTTAAAAAAATTAATCTTAGTAGATTATAAACCTTCATTTATCTACTAAGAGTTTCGTAATTATATAACTATATGTATTTCAATTTTTTAGAAAATAAATAACTCATTATCTAAAAAATGAATTAAATAAATGACATAATTATATCAAGAGGAATAAATTAGTATAAGTGCTTTGTTGAATACATGTAAAAGTCTTTTCCTGTTATTTTTAAGCATAGTGATTGATTCTTGTTATCTATTATTAAAGTAGGTTCTCCAAAGATAATTTAGTATTTTCTTCTTTTATTACAAAGCACTGATCTGTATTTTATTGTAATTTTTTATTAATTAAATATTATTATTTGCATTAAAGACACTGATTATTAATTTTATTAAATAAGATATTTAGAAACAACAACAAATATATTTAATTATCTATTTTTTTTCTTGCATTCTATCTTTGGTAGTTGATAATTTGTTTTTTCTTTTTTGTTTCTTCTGATGTTGTTGCTGTTGTGTCTTTTTCACAGACTTTAAATTTATTTTCTTTATTTTTTCTTGTAGATTTTTTATAGCTGGCTTTAAATTTCCATACTTTTGTAAATCGTCTATTAAATTTTGTTTGTATCTGCCAGATTTATCCTTATATAAATGAATGCCAGTCGTTGATATAATGTTCTCTATCTTTATAATATCATTTTCGTAAATTCTTGCATTTGATAATCTTTGTATGCTTTGTATCACTTTTGGATATGCATTACATCTTTCTTTTTCTTTTTCTAGCTGCATCTCTAAATTTTTAATTTCACTTTGTAATCTATCTCTTTCATTTCGTGATCCAAGTATCTCATCATAACTTTTTAGATCATCAAAAAATTCTTTTTTTATTTGTTCAAACGTTTTATTATTATTGGTATTATTTTCTCTACCAATTTCCATTAAAGTATCATTTAAAATTCGTAATTCATTAATACCAAAACCAAATCTTTCCAATTCTCCAATAACATCTAATTTTATCCTGTATGAATCAAGCAGTCCTTTACTGGAGCTTATTTCTTGATTCAATTGATTCAATTCAGTTTTCTTTGCTTCTAATTCCTTTTTATAAAGTTCTATATAATATACTAAATTATCATAATCTCCAATTAATTCTAAGACTTTGGTAACATCATAATTCTCCTTTGCTATTCCAACTACGCAATTTACAAACTGATTGAAGTTTTCAATACTTATTCCATATTGGTCCAATTTGTATTTTGCCGTAATAAATAAATTATAAAGATTGGACATTTTTTCTACCATTTCTGAGAAATTTTGTATTTCTTGTTCTTTTTCCTTTCGAGTATCTTCAAGTTCATTTATTTTTTGAGACAACTTTTGGATAGAAGCTTCTAATTCTTCTTTTTCCTCCTTCTTCTCTTTTAGAAATTGAGGTATTTGAGAGAGGGAAATTTCATTAGAAAAATTTATGATATCATAAATATACAGAAAGACTTTTTGCACTGGTAAATTAGCCTCTTGACATTTCAGATAGATCTCCTTTAAAAAATAAGTAACTCTGTCTGCTAGTTCATCTTCTTCTTTTAATCCATACTTTTTAAAAATCATCACCATCCTAAATCCTTTAGCACAATCACTTACAGTTAATCCATTTTTCTTTAATTGTATAGATAATTCTCTCAATACAGCAGCTTTTTCAATACCAATACTATTGCTCCATTCATGAACAATATTATAAACAGTTCCACTTCCAATGTTGTGTTTTATAGCAATGTCTTCTCTAGTTTCTCCATCAAGCCAATCTCCAATAACAGATAATTTTTCATCTGGAGGAATATATCTTGGCATAATATTACTTCAAATTAATATATTTAAATACCAGTCAAATAAGTCAGAATAATTGTCAAAATAGTCAGAAAAACCTGTCAAAATAGTCAGAAAAGTCAGATATATACTATATCTGTATAGCATATAGATCATTATCGTCTTTATGAATAATCATGAAATTTACGATTATTGTACTAATTGCTAAATAATCTTATTTTTTTATTCAAATCACAATTTTTTTGAATATATCCAATAATGTTAATTTTTCTTAATCGAGGGTTCAAATCCCACTGGCCCCATTACAAACCTGTGTCTTTATTTAGACCCATTGTATATAGCATGGTAAGAAATGCAAACTAATGATTCACTGATAGATACTATAGCAGATCTAGGACACAATAAAGGAGAATTGACTCCATATCTAATGTTCAAATATGCCATTAAAACAGAGATTACTAGAAAGTATTATGAAAGAAGATTGAAAAAATTCTTTGACTTTATCGAATTTGAATCTATTGAAAAAGATATTGAATATAGATGTAATAAATTTGCAGAAAGATCAAAAGGTAATGTAAATTGGGCATTAAGCCAAATCATTAGATTTTTACAATATCAAAAAGAGAGGGTTGAAAAAAAAGAGATTACATCTGGAACACTTAAGAATTTTGTAAAGTCATTAAAAGTATTTTGTGAGATGTCTGATATTTCTATCCCATGGAAGAAGATTATAAGAGGATTACCAAATGCAAGACAATCAGCAAATGATAGAGCTCCTACTATAGATGAAATTAAAAAATTGTTAGAGTATCCAGATAGAAGAATCAAACCAATTGTTTATACAATGATTTCATCAGGCATACGCTTAGGTGCATGGGATTATCTAAAATGGAAACATATAGTTCCTATAATGAATGATAAAGGAGAACTCTTAGCAGCAAAAATAATTGTTTATGCTGGAGAACATGATGAATATTATTGATTCATAACTCCGGAAGCATATGATTCATTAGTAGATTGGATAAAGTTCAGAGAAGAATATGGTGAGAAAGTTACTGAAGAATCCTGGCTAATGAGAGATATTTGGCAAACAACCAATCTTAATTATGGAGCTAAATGGGGATTAGCAACGTGTCCTAAAAAATTGAATAGTTATGCCATCAAAAGAATATTAGAGAGAGGACTATGGTCTCAAGGTTTAAGAAAAACACTTGAAAAAGGAGAGAAAAGACATGAGTATAAAGCCGCTCATGGTTTTCGTAAATTTTATAAAACTAGAACAGAACAAGTTATGCGTCCACTAAATGTAGAGATTACCTTAGGCCATGATATTGGATTATCTGGTTCATATTACAAACCAACAGAAAAGGAAGTTTTAGAAGATTATTTGAAAGCGGTAGATTTACTTACAATCAACAATACTCAAAAAGTTCTTGAAAAACAGATTATTGAACTAAAAGAAAATAGTAAAGATAATGAATACATCATAAAGGCAAAACTACATGAAAAAGATGAACAAATTCAAGAACTTAAAAAGAATGATAAAATAAAAGAAGATGCATTAGCTCATCTATCAGATCAACCGCTATTTTTAACTGAAAGAATTCAGGAAATAGAAAGAAAACAATTAAAATAATCAGAAATATATATTTATGAAAAGGGGTTCTGTGGGATTTGAACCCTTCTATAAAGTGGGACCAGTTATCTCAATTTAAAGTTCAAATCAATGGTATACTTTGGCTTATGGTACCATTTTTTAATTAAAATAAATAACATATAAGCAGCTCGTAGTGAAATATTAAGTTATTTTCCATATTACCTATACGCCACTAAAACATGAGAACCTTTCAATTTTTTTATTACTTGATTTTAATATTACCTAAGAATTGTCACAAAAGAAGAAGAATTTATCTAATATCATTCATCTTTTGATGTTGTCCTGAATTTTCTCTTTCTAGTATTTATTCCAAAAAAGTTAATTTTTTTTATTCAAATTTTTTTTATTTTTTGTTGGCTAACAATAATTGCAAGCATCAATCTATCTTCATAGATTACTATGGTAACCACTTTCAAGATACCATTCAGTTAGATGTTCACTCTCTTACAGCTTATGTTAATTTTGAACTAGCCAATATATAATAATAGAAGAGATTAAATTTTCATATCGTCCAAGCCTTAAAGACTAATTGTTATCTGAACTAGTCCCTATCTATAGACACATCAGACAAGATCTCAAAAGAACTTAAAATCCGTTGCATTGTTAGATTATAACTTTCAAAGTTCTGCACATCAGTTACAAAATTAGCTATGTATGCTTTATTATTATTTAGAGTAATATATGTTACTCCTTGTAAAATAGAAAAAAAAGGATCTTTCCCAAAAGTATATGAGATTATTTTTGAAGACTCTTGGTTATTAGATGCAAGATTTTGAATACCAATATTATTCAAGTATACATTTTGGGTCTGACTCGAGCCTTCTTTCAAACCACTGATAAAATCAGAGGCAGCTTCAAATATTGTTACCCCACTAGCATTTATGACTTTAATTGTCAAAGTAGCCTTTCCATTAGGTTCTGCAAATACTATTTCCTCATTTGGAGATGGTGTTTGTTGTTGTTTCCAATTTACAGGAATATTAAAACTTGCTCCTAAATTTTTGTTTTCATAAGATTTAAATTCTATATTAGATGATTGTTGGAATTTCTCTCGTAATTGTGGGGATGGCTCTTGTTTTTCTGGGAATTGCTCTTGTAATTGTGGGGATGGTGGTAGGTCTTCAGGTGGTGTTGGACCTCCTCCCGGTGGTATTGGGCTGCCAGGGGGTAGTGGGCTTCCAGGTATTGGTGGTAGACCTCCAGGTGGTAAGGGACCTGCAGGTGGTAGTGGTAGGCTTACAAATAGCGGTGAAAGTGGGTCTCCAGATGGTAGTTGCGAATTAATGTTAGTACCAGAAGGAGCACCGCCACCGAATCTAGAAACATCTACATCTTCGTCTTGACTATCTTCTAGAGTTAGTTCTTCAATAACATCATTAGCATCTTGCTGTATCAGAGCTTGTATTTCAGAACGACCATCTTCGCTTAAAGTTAGTTGTTCAGGATCATCTTCTTGTCCAATATCTTCATCTGGAATATTTTCTTTATCTAGACCTAGTTCTTCTACATCCCTATCCCCATTGTCATCAAAGACTCCACCATTACCATCTCCTCCGCCATTACCGGTTCCGCCACCGTCGTCTTGGGCATAAACTGAAGATATTTTCATAAGGATATTATCATTATTTTCAAAAAAGTCTGTTAGTGATATCTGAAGTAAAGACCATGTAACTAAAATAAAACTAAGATATAAAACTAAACTGGATTTATTAAATTCTTTTATTAATTGAAACACGGTATCATAATATTTTGCTGTTTTGCATAAAAAGTTTTTTAAAATAAAAGGAGAAAGCCAATAAAAAGATTAGTTAAATAAATTATATTATATCATTTGTTTTCTTTCTAGTTCTTGTATATACTTTCACTTAAAATCAATAACTGATGAGATAGGTGAGCTAATGCATCTACTTTTATCCTGTCATTTTCTCTCAATGCCTGGTTTATCAGCTGTAATTCTTCAATTTTAGTTTGTAAATCAGCTCCTTGTCTTTCCAATTGTGGGACATTTAGAAATGAAATTGCAATATAATCTGAATGATAAAAAGGAAAATAAAGGTCAAAAATGACCCCAAGACCACCGAACCCGAATGAAATTTCACGAGACTAATTTCATCTTCTGTTTTTTAACATCAGCTTAACTTTTAAAATCGACAGAACTAAATATCAAAATCATTACTTTATATTAGAAGATTATAATTATGGTGTCCAAAAAACGAGTAAAATTAAATTTAGAGATTGATATTGATATTCCTACAGACCTTATAACAAATAGGACTAGGATTAAAAAGGTTGAGGATGGAATAATAAAAAGTATATCTAAAGGTTTGTACCAAGAAGGACTTTCATTCGATATCAAAAAATTTAATGTTGATATAGAAAATAATAATAAATTCATCTAACAAAATACAACAATTTTTTATATTAAGAATTTAAATAAGTTTCAGATAATAAAAGCTAAATATAAGGTAGTAGAACCCTACTATACAGAAGATTCCCCCCTCCTACTGCTATTTCAATTTATATATACTACTTTTCCTTTAACAATATAACTGTTTTTGTATACCATTTTCTATTACTATAATAATACATATACAATATATAATTATGTTACTTATAATTAGACATATTTATTTATATCTGTATCATAGTATCCCTTTCACTTTTTCTTTTATTCCTAAACCTTTCAAGACTAGTCTTAATGCTCCAAGACCTTGTCGAGGATCGAAGATATGTTCTTCTTGACGAGTGGTTCCATCTACACTATCAAAGAATATTAGGTGAATTTTTATATGG
>JAATVJ010000032.1 GCA_014523515.1 Nitrososphaerales archaeon TH1177
CAGAAAAGAAGGGCGCTTTATTCCAAGGATTCATCCTGGCACACATTCACAAAAATATGCTTATCCACTTGGTACCATTTTACGTGATGTATAAAAAGTAGCAAAAACTATGCATGAAGCCAAAAAAATTGTCGATGAAGGTAAAGTCAAAGTAGATAATGTAATCAGATATAATGTTAACTTTGCAGTAGGATTGATGGATACTATTGAGCTAATTCCTTCACAACAATTTTATCGATTCGTGCCTAAGAATTCACTTTTATTATATCCAATAGAAATATCTGAAGATGAAAAGGCAATAAAACTTGTAAAAATAAAATCAAAAAATATTGTTAAAGGAAATAAAATACAATATAGTTTTCATGACGGTAAAACCGCTCTTTCCGATAATATTTACTCTGTTGGTGATTCCTGTCTTGTTAAATTACCAGAAATAGAAACTATTCAACATCTAAAACTAGAAACAGATTGTCTTGCAATATTAACGAGAGGAGACAATGCTGGAAAAATAGGAAAAATCCAAGAAATAAAAGAAGGCACATTTTCACTTCCTAAACGTGTTGTTATTCTTGTAGAATCACGAATCTTAGAAATTCCAATCAATATGATTATGGTTATTAGTGAAAGTAACGAAAATAGTCCCAAAATAAAAGTGAGTTAATGATATGTCTGAAATAAATAAAGGTTCAAATGGAAAAATGAAAAAAATAGATATTGAAAAAATTGTAATAAATATTGGGGTTGGGAAATCAGGTGACGCTTTTGAAAGGGCAAAGATGGCATTAGAAGAATTAACTGGTCAAAAACCTAGTCCCAGAGGTGCAAAAAAGTCAGTCAGAGATTTTGGTATTCATAAAGGAGAACCAATTGGTGCTATGGTAACTTTAAGAAAACAAAATGCAATTGATTTTTTAAAGAGAATATTTTTAGCTAAATCAAATTCTTTTAAAAGATCTTCCATAGATAATAATGGAAATCTTTCAATTGGAATCAAAGAACATATAGATATACCGGGCATAAAATATAATCCTGATACAGGAATATTTGGAATGGATGTATGTATATCATTAAAAAGACCTGGCTATCGCATTTCAAAGAAAAGAAATCCCGATAAGATTGGCAAAAACCACAAGATTACACCCGAAGAATCTATTAGTTTTTTTCAAAAGAATTTTGGAGTTGATGTTATTTAATGCCAAAGCCACGTGAATATTCAGAAACTGGAAGAAAACAAGTTCCGCATGGCAAAGGAACTCGATGGTGCAAAAGATGTGGAGCCTATAACGGTTTAATCCAAAAATATGACATAAATTTATGTCGACAATGTTTTAGAGATATTGCGAATAATATAGGATTCAAAAAATATGAATAAAATATATATCAAAAGTAAAAAAATAAAGAAAATAATTATGGAGGAATATAGTATGGTGAAAATAGATAGGAAAAATAATTTTTTGGAGAAAGAGTTTTAGAATGCCAGCATTAAATGTTGTTTCTAATCTATTTAATACTCTTTACAATAATGAAATTAGAAGGAAAAAGGAATGTTTAGTGCTTCCTGCATCAAAATTTTCCAGTGAAATTCTTAGAGTTATGCAAAAATATAGATATATAGGAGAATTTGAGCAAATTGATGACAATAGAATGGGGAAATTTAGAATTCAATTATTATCTAAAATAAACAAATGTGGAATTATTACTCCAAGATATAGTGTTAAAAAAGACCAATATTTAAATTGGGAAAGACAATTCTTACCGGCCTATAATCTTGGAATATTATTGGTATCAACAAGTAAAGGAATAATGTCACATCATGAAGCTCAAAGTCAAGGGTTGGGAGGTGTTCTTATAGGTTATGTCTATTAGTAAAGAAAATAATCAATTAGGTGAAGTTACAATTCCAGAAAATATCAAAATTACTAAAGATGGTAACATTATAATTGTTGAAGGTAAGAATGGTAAAATAAAAAAGGATTTTACTAAAATTCCTATTAGACTTGTATTTGAAGAGAATAAGATAATGATACATCCTCCGGGACAGCGTCGTAAAGATTTGGCTTTAATAAATACCGTAAAAAGCATTCTTTCTAGTATGATAAAAGGTGTAGAAACAGGATTTACTTATAAACTTAAGATAATCTTTTCTCATTTTCCAATATCTGTTAAAGTCAAAGATAAAAAAGTAATTGTTGAGAATTATTTTGGAGAAAGATCTTCGCGAATATCAAAGATTGTTGGTGATACTCAAGTAGTTATAAATGGAGAAGATGTTGTTGTAAAAGGACCTAGTTTAGAGGATGTGTCCCAAACTGCTACAAACATAGAAGCATCTACAAAAATAAAGAACAAAGATCAAAGGGTCTTTTTAGATGGTGTTTATTTGTATGCAAAAGAAGATGGATTATAAGAATGAAAAACACACTATTATTTTTAGAATTCGTCTTAATCTTTGATTTTTATTTGTATGAAATAGTTTAAACTTACAATTGCTTTTTAAAAAGCTGTATTTATCATTTCCGATATTCTTGATTTTATAACAATAATATGATTAATTTAAAATTAACATATTATGAAAATCTAAAATAAGAAAAGGTTTTTATTGTGATTAAAAAAATGATACTTGAATGCCGCTGTAGCTCAGCATGGTAGAGCAAATCTAAGGTGGTACTCACTTTAGAGCTTAGCTGGCTGTTAACCAGTGGGTCATCAGTTCGAGTCTGATCAGCGGCGTTTATTTTTATAAATTTAATTTGTTTCAAATATATGTAAATAAATATATAATTTTAAAATGTTATAAAAAATTATTTGATTTTAGTAATTGATAATTCTTTATATAAAAAATTGTATATTTTTAATTTGGTAATCTTTTATAAGCTGCACCTTGATTTTATTTTAATGAAAGCTGTTATACTTGCCGGCGGTTTAGGTAAAAGATTAAAACCTTTAACAAATGATCGACCTAAACCTATGATAGAAGTACTAAATGTACCTATATTAGAATGGCAAATTAAATGGTTTAAAAAACACAATATTAGAGAAATAATTATTTGTGTTGGATATCTTAAAGAAAATATAATAGATTATCTTGGCAGTGGTAGTAAATTTGGTATCAATTTAGGATATGTAGTAGAAGATAATCCACTTGGAACTGGAGGTGCTTTAAAAAATACGTCTAGTCTTTTGAATTCTTCAACCGAAGATGGATTCTTTATGACAAATGGAGATATTTTAACTAATATAGACCCTCACAAGTTATCTGGCAAGAATATATCCAGTATTGCACTTGTACCATTACGGAGTCCATATGGAATAGTTAATATAGATAATGATTCTAATGTAATAGGTTTTGATGAAAAACCTGAAATTCCTGACAAATGGATAAATGCAGGTGTTTATTATTTTACAAAAGACGTATTTGAATATTTACCAGATAATGGAAACATAGAAGTAACTGCATTACCCGCTATGGCTAATGACAGAAAATTAAAAGGTATAAGATTCCAAGATAATTTTTGGAGATCCATAGATTCTCATAAAGATATAGATGAAGCTGCCAAGGAACTTCAATCATCTAATCTGGTATGAAAAAAATTGATAAAATAGGATATAATATTGGAACTTTATTATCAATTGACTCTATTTTAAAATTTGCAAAAAAGATTGAAGAAAAAGAAAATACAGATTCACTATGGGTCCCGGAATCTTGGGGAAGGGAAGCATTTGTATCTTTAGGTGCCTTATCTCAGGTAACAAAAAGAGTTAGACTTGGTACAGCAATAATAAGTATACATTCACGAACTCCTGCAACAGTAGCGATGGGAGTATCCACATTAGATATACTATCAAATCAAAGAACAGTATTGGGCTTAGGTGTGAGCACTCCTGCTTTAGTAGAAAATTGGCACGGGATAAAATTTGATAATCCAATTGAAAAACTAAGAGAATACATTCAATGTATAAAATTGGTTATGAAGGGATCTAAGGTAAATTTTGAAGGAAAATATTACAAAATAAATAACTTTAAAATATCATTCAAACCACCTAGAGAAGACCTCCCTATTTATACTGCAGCAATTAATAAAAAAATGATAGATCTTTCATGTGAATTTGCTAATGGTATTTTGCTTTATTTAAGACCAAAATACGAATTACCAGAAATTGTCAAATATATAAAAGACAAATTGACGTTAAAAAGTAGTAGTAGAAATAGAGAAAAAAGATTTGAAATCTGTTGTGCATTTATTACTGCAATCTCTGATAAGAACCCAGAGAAAGCTAGATTAAGGGCAGCAAAGACTCTTGCTTTTTATATAGCCGTAGGAAAGTATTATAATACATTTTTGCGTCAAAATGGATTTAATATAGAAGTTCAAAATATTGCTGAAGAATATCAGAGAAATGGAATTTCAAATATTCATACTTTTGTTTCTGATAAGATGCTTAATTCTTTGACAATATCTGGGACGAGAGAAGATTGTAGGAAGTCTTTAAGAGAATTTACTGAAAGTGGAATATCTCTACCAATAATACAAATAAACCCTGTTGGAACGGATCCAGAAAATTCAATTAGGGAATTAATCTCAACATTTTAAGTGAGAAAAGTTGCTATAGTTGGAGGGA
>JAATVJ010000266.1 GCA_014523515.1 Nitrososphaerales archaeon TH1177
AATAATAGAGAATTCTCATAGGTATCTTCAAATAGCATTTGCTGAAGAACTATATTTGTATTGTAAAGCTAATAATATTCTTTTTTCAGATTTACGAGATGCTCTAAATACCAAATGGAATGTTGAAATTCTGGAACCTCGCGATGGCATTGGTGGTCATTGTTTGCCAAAAGATACAAGGATGTTTCTTAATTCTTCCAAGATGAAAAGTAAAATCCTTCAATCTGCCATTGAAGTAGATTCTCTCTATCGAGATTTTAGGTCTAGAAGAGAAAGGAAGTTAATTTCTTCTATAGAAAATCTAAAAAATTAGACAAGTAATTATTAAATTTCTTTTTGTTTCTTATTTTTTCTCTTTTTTTTTATTATTAACTTGTAAACCAAAATAACAATTATAGATATTATTATAATTATAGATATAAAATGAAATGCTTTTGATGATTCTTGGGAAAATTCATCCCATGCGTCACCTAAATAAAATCCAATCATAGTTAATGATAAACTCCATAAAAAAGATCCAATAAAAGTAAATAAGATGAAAGAAATCAAATTCATTTTTGCTAGACCTGCTGGAACTGATATCAATTCTCTTATACCGGGAGCAAGTCTTCCAAGTAAAACAGCTACCTTTCCATATTTCTGAAACCATATCTCAGATTTTTGAAGTTTATTTTCATTTATCAGAACATACTTTCCAAACTTTAAAATCACTATTCTACCGACTTTGCGAGATAAAAAATAAATTATAATAGCGCCAAGCGTTGAACCTAGAGAACCCATAAATCCAAACATGATAGCTTGTCCTATCCCTAAATTTTGACTCTGCACTACATAGCCTGCTAAAGGAAATATTAATTCACTAGGTATGATTGGAAAAAGTGTTTCTGCTAATGCCGCAGTAAAAATTCCAAGATATCCAAGGTGTAAGATTAGATTAGTAACAGAATTGACAGTATCATTTATCAAACTAGTAAAAGTAATTGCTAATGTTATCATTAAGGTGAAAATAATCACAAAATATCAACCAAAGTTAAAAAATATAGTTAATAAAACTTGTGAATAATGTAAACGAATTTAAAATAATGGTATGAAAATTAGTGATGATGGGTGGTTTCTTCATGCGGACGTCTATTTTGTTTAACCAAGGTAACAACTCCTAATGCTATGAATGCCAAACCGATAGCTAGAATCAAATAGTCTGCAGGCACAATGATAGCCCAAACCTCATTCATACTTCCTGCTAAAAGAAAGAGAAGGGCTATGGATACTAGGGTGATTCCAACAATTGTTTCTCCGTTAATTCGTTCCATACTAAATCAAATAAAAACTATTATGTTATAAATATTATTATTTTCATTTCCAAAATTAAAGAAAATATGGCAAATATTGTTGTCATTTGTATAGTTGAGATCTTTCGCATACATGTATATTATATTATACATGTAGTTTTATCAAAATTAACCATCTATTTTATTATCTTTTTTAAATAGTTGCAGATATGAAATTTTTTACATTAATTTTATTACCTATTATTAAAAAATTTAATCATCAGAGGGGTATTATATTATGCCAAGGAAATTAGCTATATTTATTATTTGGTTAGTTGGCTTTGGCATTGGTTTTGGAGCTTATTTGTTATTTCCTAATATTACAAATTGGTTTCAAACAAATATGCCTCAATTCCTAGATGCTTCCATAATAGGTGCCTTAATTGCTGGAATTATTGGTTCTATAATAAGTACCATAACTATAATGACATGGGCTAATAGAAATACCTAATCTCGTTAAAATTTTAGAATGGTATATCTGGATATTCGGAATGGTATTAGAAAAATAATTTGAGATAATCGTCATAATCCTTTAGTAATGTCTATAAATAAGCATTTTACCATTTTATTATCTTGTATTCTCATTGCTTAAACAAGAAGTCGTTTAACTACAAAGATATAATATAAATCAAAGAAGGGCTATTTTTTTCTATTTCTTGATGTATTACTATTAAAACTTTTTATTTTCTTAATGGTAATATTAAATGAATATGATTTACCTGATGATTTAAAATAGAAAGAATGCAATATTATCAGAAAATATTTTCACATTGTAATATTTGGATTTAGTAAGATTTTAAATACGTTTACATTAATAAAAAAATATTATTATTATTAATTATTTTCTTCTTCATTTTCTTCTTCATTTTCATCGTCATTATTTTCTTCATTATTTTGCTCATTGACATTCTGTTTATTTACAATAGTGTTATGTGTTTCAATAAATACTGAAGTTGTATATGTTATCTGTTCGTTATGGTCAAAAGAGCCTCTTATTTCCAAATTTTTTAAACCTGTAGGTGCATCTGCTGGAATGCTAAATGTGGAATAGTCTATTTGTTTAATTGGATAAATTTCAGTTTCGTCTTCAGTATCATAATCTATTAAATATGCCTTTATTTCCAAAGGTTGTTTTCCATAGGATAATGTAATTTTATCTCCTTGTTTTAAATTAAGATTATTGTCTGTATCACTTTGAGTTTCAAATAAATTTGCATTTCCAATTTTAGTTACAATTTTATCTTGTGTTTCATTTAATTGTGATGTATCGATCATATTTGATGGATTGCTTTGAGAGTGCATAAAGGGATCCATCTCTACTTCTTTTTCCTCAAAAGTGACAACTACCGATGGGATCTCTTTATTGGGATCTTTGATTATTGCATTATTATTATAATTGCTTTCTGTATTTGTTTGAGCAAATATGTAATGAGGAGAATATACAAGAGTAAAAAGCATGAATAGTATAAGAAAGGTTCCTCCTAAAATCAATGTTATATCCATTCTCTTGCAATGAGCTTGTTTTGAACCACTCTTAATATAATGGACAAAGGTCTTCATTAATGTGAATATATCTTATAAATTTATAAATGTAATCATGAGTTCATTTTTTTATTGTCTTTTTTTATTGTTGTTTTTTTGACTTTGTCATGACATAATAGCTATGAAAAGTTATTATAACTGCAGCCAAAAGCATTTGAGTTACAAAGTACAAATTCCATGGTATTTCAGGGATTGGATAATTTATCTTTGCGTTATTAGGATCATAAATATTATTGAAAAGGTTACTAGTAATAATCGAATTCCATATCGTGAAATTGTATACTAATTCATAAATTGTTATTGTAGCAGCAATTATACTAATTATCTGAATAAAGGTTTTTATTCTAACAGTGAGATTTCTAATTGTATCTTCATAAATTTTTATTGCAGTAAACCAAGATATTAATGAAAAAATCATTAAAAAACTAACTAATTTGATAGCCCCCTTAAAAGGAAATTCCGTTTTTACTAATATGTCTCCTATGATTATTTTTCCTGTTGTTGTAAAATTAGTTACACTTTTATATCCACTATAAAAGGTAATTATTAACATTATCAATACACTACAATAGAATATGATTATTGTATTTTTTTTCGACTTGACTAGGCTTTGATTAACTTTAATAAAATTCAATCATTATTGTTGTTATATTAATTTGGTTATATTTTTTATTATTATGTTTATTTATTTATTTATTTATTACATAAAAATCATAATGCTGTTTTTCTTTAATGATATTGATTCTCTTTCTAAAATAATACTCAATAATTGCAAAGAATGCAGGAAAAGTTTCTAAAATTCCTAGGACCAACGAAAGAAAGATTGCTTGGATATGTAAAATAATTTTTTTTGATATTGGATATTTTTTATTATGTTTTAAATTTAAGAAAAGACCTATCTGATATGATAATAGCCACATGACATATGGAAATATCAATAGAATAGAAATAGGACCTATATCAATAGGATAAAAATTGGTACTATTTATAGATATTTCATTTATTTTAAGAGAAATCTCAGGAAAAGATGAAGGAAAAAAAGATGAAATTATATATTGACTCCACACTAGAGGATTGAAATTATTTTGTTCAATTAATATTTGAATAGATGTATTTAGCATTGGTATAAATGTCATAAAATATAAAATTGTTGTGGCTATTCCGGAAATAAAACCCATAAAATAACTAGCCAATTTAAAACTAATCTTGAATTGATGCCAAAAAGGAAATTTATTGATATTCTGTAACGATCCAAGAATCCATCTTCTTCTTTGCATAAAATGATCTTTAATATTTAGAGGAGGCTGTTCTAATAAAATACCACCATGCCATCCAAGTGCTTTTTTGCCATATTTTTCATAAAGTTTATATCCAAAAAGCTGATCCTCTGCTAAAGTAATACCAAAATTCCATCCTATCAAATCCTCAGCATCTGATCGGACGAGCAAATTGCTTCCATGCATATGAAGAGGAGGCGGATTGTTCATTTGTGATACACAATCATAACATCCAAATGGTCTTACTGATTCTGCTAATGCTGTAATAGGATTTGCTATTTCAAATTTTAGTGGATATACAATAGGACCTTCTGATGCAATTCCTTTGCCTTCCCTTATGAATTTTAATAATGAAAGTAAAGTTTGATTAGTTACATAACTTTCATCATCCATATGAAAGATCCAAAATTTACTAGTATTTTCTCTCTTTTTTCGTCTATATTCTACGGCGAATTGTAAAGCTCTAGATTTTTTAATTGCATTTGTTTTATATTCTTTATCTACTTTAATTATTTCACAATTTTTTATTTCCTTGAATTTTTCTTTATCCTTTTCGTCTTCAGTTACGATTGAAATCTTATAATTGCAATAATTAATTTTATTTGCTGCATTTATAATTGAATAAATACCTCTTTCTACTACTGTTGTTTTAGTTGCAGACCTTGTAGTAATTTGAAAAATAATAGTTGGATCATTATGAATTCTTCGCAGATCTTTTTCAATGAATATTTTTCTATTTCTAACAAATCTAATCATAGTCAAAAACGCAACAGGGATAGTAGAGAACCAAAATGTTAATAATATAATATATAAAATATAATTAAACGATTCCAATAAAAATGCTTTAATTTATTATTAAATAAAACTTTATCTATATATATATCCACTATTTACTGTATGCTACTATAGTTCTACAATATTTTTTACTTGTTTGTTTCTTTATGCTATTTATTTTGATTAACAAAAGAAAAAAAGGTATATGTAGTCAATTTACCTAAAGTATACAAGTGAACAGTAGTAATTTGCCTAGCAATAGTGGTAGTGGTAGTGGTAGTGGTAATAATACTTCATTAAAAGTGCTAGAAGCCTATACTCGTGATGTTGGTAGAGGTATAGCACGTATAGATTACGATACGATGGATTCTTTAGCAGTTTCTACTGGTGATGTTGTTGAAATTAGAGGAAAACGTAGAACTACTGCAAAATGTTTACCTCTTTATCCTTCAGATGAGGGGAAAGGTATTATACGAATTGATGGTCTTGTTCGAAATAATTCTGGAATTGCAATTGGTGATACAATTTTTATTAGAAAGATAAAGGCAGTTCCTGCTGAAAAAGCAATAGTGGCACCACTTGAAGCTATTCCTCCAATAGAT
>JAATVJ010000267.1 GCA_014523515.1 Nitrososphaerales archaeon TH1177
GATAAAAATGGAAAATGATATTAGGTTACTTTTGCCTAGAATATTAAATAAAGATAAACATGAAATACATCATGAATTGGAAAAAGTAATTAGAGCATATGATCCTTGTATGAGCTGTGCAAGCCATTTTCTTAAACTAAAGTGGATCTAATTTTTTCTTTTAATTGATTTAAAATTTCTATTTTTGAAAGAGTATTGATAGGAATACCAAAAATAATAACTTTATCAATCATATTTACTTTTTTCATCAATTTTAACATGTATCCTAAATCCACGTCATGAATAGTATAGAGATTATTAGAAACTTCTATTTGATCAATATCATAAATAATAGTTACATTTTCAATATTTTCCACTGAATCTATGATATAAATTACAGATCCCTCATCTTGAAGGTCTTCAATAGAGTCAAATTCCTTGAATTCAATTTCAGGAAATTCTTTTTCTAAATAAGGAACTAATTTTAAAGGAAGATTATCTTTTTTAACTAATCTATTTCCAAATACAAGAACCTTACATACTGACATAGTTATACATACTATAAAAAATCTTTTAATTAAAATTTTTTAAATGCTTTAAGATTATATAATCATCATGAATCATGGTTATGTAATAGGGCTTGACCAAATTGGAAAAGATGACATAAAAATAGCAGGAGGAAAGGGAGCAAACCTTGGTCAAATGATTAAATTTGGTATTCCTGTTCCTTCAGGTTTTGTTGTAACTACCTCATCATTTGATACTCTAATACAGATAAATAATCTTGAAAACCAGATAGATCAAATCATTAAAAATACAGATGTAGATAATACTACAGAATTGTTGAAAGCTTCAAAGACAATAAAAAAAATTATCCTTTCATGTAGAATGCCTTCTGAAATAGAGTCAAAAATTATTGAATCATACAAGAATTTATCAGAGAAAGATCATGAATATGACACAGATATTAATTATGCAAATAAAAGAGATATATTATTCGCAATAAGAAGTTCAGCTACTGCTGAAGATTTACCAACTGCTTCATTTGCAGGACAACAAGCTTCTTTTCTTAATGTAAATGGAAGAGAGGAATTAATTGAATCAGTCAAGAAATGCTGGGCTTCATTATTTGAACCACGTGCTATTTTCTATCGTTCAAAGCACGGTTTTTCAAAAGCCAGTATAGCTGTAATAGTTCAAAAAATGGTAAACGCTCAGAAATCTGGTATAATGTTCACTATTGATCCCACTACTGGCGATGATACGATTTTGATTGAATCTACATGGGGATTGGGTGAAAGTATAGTAGGCGGAGAAGTTGAACCAGATTCCTACAAAGTTAGCAAAGCTGAATTAGAAAAAGGAGCAAGACAAGAGGCAATTATGGAAGTAAAAATTTCTCAAAAAACAAAGATGCGTTTCTATGATTATACTCTGAATACAAATGTCGAAGTCAATGTGCCAGAAAACAAGGCAAATGCACAGGTATTAACAAAGGATGAAATTCTAAAATTGGCAGAATATGGAATAATGATTGAGAAATACTATAGAGATCAGCCACAAGATATAGAATTTGCTATAGATGAAAAGGGTAGGATAACTTTTGTCCAGACTAGAGCAATTACTACAAAAGCAAAGGAAATGATTGAGAAGATTGACACTTCACATAATGGCAAGAAAAAACTTCTACAAGGCACTGGAGCATCTCCTGGTATAGTAAGTGGAAAGATAAAACTTATTTTAAGAAAAGACGATATTACAAAAATAGAGAATGGAGATATAATTGTAACAACAATGACTTCTCCTGATTTAGTTCCTGGAATGAGCAAATCTGCTGCTATTATTACTGACCTTGGTGGTAGAACTTGTCACGCTGCAATAGTCTCTAGGGAAATGGGAATTCCTGCAATAGTTGGAACAAAAATAGCCACAAGAATTTTGAGTGATGCCCAAGAAGTTACAGTTGATGCATACAATGGCGTCGTTTATGAAGGTAAATTGAAATTGATTAAAGAACAAGAACAATTTGAAGAAAAAAAGGGTAATGCAAAAATTCCATTTATGCCAATAACTAATACAAAAGTAAAAGTAAATATCGCATTTGTGGGACATGGAGTCGAACAAATAGCATCTAAGGCAGATGGCGTAGGTTTACTACGGATAGAGCATTTAATTACAATGTATGGTATTCATCCCGCTAAGTTGGTGAAAGAGGGAAAGCAGGAACAGTATATAAAGATTCTAATGGATGGGATAAGACCAATTGCTAAAGCATTTAATCCAAAATCAGTCTGGGTAAGAATGTTGGATGCAAGAACAGACGAGTTTAGAAATTTGGAGGGAGGAGAAGATGAACCTGTAGAAGCCAATCCCATGTTGGGCTGGCATGGAATACGTAGAAGCTTAGATGAGCAGGAATTACTAAAATCAGAATTTCAGGCAATAAAGAGACTACATGAAGAAGGCTTGACCAACTTGCAAGTAATGTTGCCTTTTGTCATTTCTGTAGAAGAAGTAAGGAAAGCAAAAGAAATAGCAAAACAAGTTAGTTTGCCATTAGACAAAGCAAAGATTGGGATAATGGTAGAAACTCCTGCTTCTGTGATGATAATTGAAGATCTTTGCAAAGAAGGAATAGCTTTTGTCAGCTTTGGAACAAATGATTTGACTCAGCTCATTTTAGGCATTGACAGAAATAATGAAAGGTTGGCACAATTATCTTCTGAATTTCATCCTGCTGTTTTACGATCTATGGAAATGGTAATTAATATCTGTAATCGATATGGAATAGAGACTTCTATCTGTGGAGAGAGTGGTAGTAATGCAAGTATGGTTAGAATTTTAATGAAATATGGTATAAAGAGTATATCATGTAATATAGATGCCATCGATACAATACGAGAAGTTATATATCAAGAAGAACAACAACAAAATATTAGTCAAAAATAGGAATTATGTTGTTTAATATCTGTAAATTATCTTAAAGATAAGGGATCTTTGCTATAAATAATTTTTCTTTATAAATTTATTTTTAATATAATTAGTAAAATTTTATTAATTATTAAAAAAAATAACAATTACACTTTTCAAGAAATTATAATAACAATAATAATAATATTTATAATACTATATCAACATTCCTCGCTATTTAATGACAACTTTTTTGTATCAATACCAAGAAATGTCTCTAATGCTTGTTTTACTATCTCATTAGTAGATACTTCACGTTTTTCCGCTTCAATCTTGGCCTTTTCCCAAAGACTTTCATCAATACTTATTCTGTGTTCCATTCTGGTATTAGTATTGTCTATTATAAATTAATTTCTTTCGTTAAATTTTTTGATCAAAAATATTATAACATATAAATTAATTATTATAAAATAATTTATCATCATACCAATTATCATAAACTGATTAGGAAAATCATTATAAAAAAATAGAAATTGCAATATCCAAACTATAGAACTTAGAGTTATGTTATTCTTTTTAATTTAGAGCCTATCTCAAAAATAAATAGGAATAGAGATTCTTGTTTCCATCATCTTTATTTATACTGCAATTGTACAAAAGTAAACATTAGGTTAGAACTATCATAATACTTATTCCAGATGATCTATAAAATGAAATTAAAAAGACATTACCGGAAGAAAAATCAGAAAAGACAATAGGTTGTTCAATTGTTCAATACAGAAAAGTGATAGACGAATCATCTATATCTTGCAAACTTGAGGTCAATGCAAAATGTTATTCAAAGAATACAGTTCTAGTACTATCTGTCATATAAGATTTAGCAATGGATTCAATCAGGCATATTTGACAAATTATTAATAAGTGTCTTAAAAATATATGATAACAAGAGAAGAATAAAGTAGAATCGTGAGTAACCTATGGCATATCAATGCAATCACCTTTAAGGAGACGATGACTTTTTGATAAGAGCTTAATGACAGAGAAGCAAAAGAGGAATCAAAATCATATTCTAATAGACAAAAATGATATTTTACTGTATTATTATAAGGTCTATAAATACTTAGGATATACCAGTAATAACAAATACTGTTGATAATAATATAGTTATCAAAAAAACCAATATCAATACCAAAAGCTAAGAATACAAAAAAGAAAAAGGCAGAATCTATGGTTTGATAAAGCATACCATTCCAAAGAAATAGAACAAGAAATCATCAGCAGAGTATACGTAAATATATTTACGACACAGAAGAGAAGAAAAGAAATTCTTAAGAGACTTCATGTAGCAAGAAGGTGGTTTTAGAGAGAGAGGAAATTCAAGGCATAATGAATTCCGGAAATTATTTAAAGATATGAAAAAAGGTTGAGAAAACATCTTGTGCAATTAGCAAGTAGAATTATTATTTATAGGAACATTCTTTTGCAACAGACTTTTATTATATCTTTTCATATTCTAATTTTTTCATAGATTTAGTAATGGATGTTCTTATTTCTTCTAATAGTTCGATTAATATTTTTTCTTTAGTCTCTTTATCTTTATTATTATTACCGCGTAGTTCTGTATTGTAATACTTTAACCAAGAATAGGTTCTCTGTATACTTTGGAATAATTCAAATGAAATGAGGGCATGCTTTCCAGAAATTATAATAGAATCCCACATGTCAGTAAAAAATGGTTTATAATCTTGACTATGTAATGATTCATCTATAAATCGTAATCTTTGTTCTAAATCATTTTTTAAAAAGAATACAACATTTTCTTTAGTCTTTAGATCTTTTTGTTTTTCTGATCTTTTGTATGTCCAATGTTCAATATAAACAGCAAACCAAATAATTCCAGCAAGAATTATCATTTCAACAATTAGAGAATCCCATTCAATAGGCAAGTACGTTAAATTTAAGTTTATCCAATAAATTTATTTGTATTTTAATGTATGTATCTATTATATATAATCATCAAAAACTTTGAAATATTATAATTTGATAAATACTAATGTGTACTATGGACAAATATCTATAGTAATAAATGTAATCTAACTTTTAAATAAAACGTTTAGTAAAGAAAACTTTATTATTATCCTATAATATGGTTAAATAAATAGCATAAAAGTATCATAATATAATTGGATAGAAATTTAATGATGATTAGATAACTACAGACAACTAGACATTAATTATTAAACTAATTATACAACATGACATTTTTTGGATAGTCATCTGCAGTCAAATCATCATTATCAACAACTAAAAGAGATTCTAATAATATTTAAATAAAGTATATATA
>JAATVJ010000268.1 GCA_014523515.1 Nitrososphaerales archaeon TH1177
AATTACTGATTCTCATGAAAACCGAATAAGATTAAGAACAAATCCTAGAATCTATCCATGGTTTGAATTTATCTTGGATCCAAGAGATACAGAAGCAATGAATTCAATAATTTATATAATCAAAGAAAATTTAAACAGTATTCCTGAGGAATTTCGATATGAGTTTCAACAGGTAATATTAGATGGATTAGATAGAATAAAAAATAGAAAAAATACTGGTTAATTCTACTAAAATATAAAATTGATAAGAATTATTTGAATATTAGATCCCTTGAATACATGTAAAAGTCTTTCTTGCTATCTATTCTCTTACCCAACTAGCAAATCCCTTGTTATGCGTGACCTATCTTACTTCGGTAAGGTCTTGCTTGTTGAATGAGAATATGTGTGAGCTGCTGTATATATGAGCCACCACCGATCTCTTATAGATGTTTGCAGCTTTGTTTGGCTGGTTGTGCCGGCTTGCGTGGATGAGCATTAATCGAATGTCTAATAATTTCTTCCTCCATAACTTAAATAAAAATAAATCACAATGGCTACAATACAGCATTGTTTCTTCTTTTCCATTGATATGTAAAGTATCGTATGTATCGCCAAATCGTCCATTATTGTAATTTCGTGCTTAATTTTCAATATTTTCTTTGGCGATACTTCTTCTTGTTCTGCAGTATCGTCCGTTATATCGACCAGACTTTCTTCCTTATTTCGTGCTTGATTTTGATTTTCCGGTCGATAGGACGATACGGACGATATTATACATATCTTTATGATTTTAGTATCTTCTTTGCTTTTAGATCGATATGAATTCCTTTAGTTTTATTTACGTCTACTTAATTCATTTGATGAACTAACTTATACTTAATCCTTAATCCATTTCAGTAGTAATTTAATTTCATCTTTTATCTGAAGAACTTTACCAAAAAATCTATTGATATTGATGAAAAGTAATAATAAACTCTATTTACTTGTTAAATTTAGGTTTATTTATTTTGTTCAATTTATGAAATAATGAAATTTACCTCTTAATTGTGTACAGAATGTTATTCTTAAGTCATTATTCCCATGATTACACACTTTATACTATTCTTTCTTTTGTAGATATAATATTTCAGTCAACTAAAAAATGTAATAGAAATTAATGTTAATGGAACACTAAATTTGGCAATAATTATTATTAAATTAATTACAAAACCTTAGTTTTTGATAATTTTTTTACAATATTTTGTAAACCTATTCTTTAAATTTCCTACTTTATTTTTATTAGTGATATGAAGGCAGCAGTATATCATGAACATAATAAAGATCCACGAAAAGTTGTAAAAATAGAGGAAATAGAAATTCCAAAAATTAAGCATAACCAAGTTCTTATAAAAGTTGAAGCAGCATCTTATAATTACAATGATCTTTGGGGAATATGGGGAGAACCAATTAAAATTCCTCTTCCTCACATTTCTGGAAGTGATGTTTCGGGAACAGTAGTAGATGTTGGAGAAAATGTTTTAAATATAAAAAAAGGAGACAGAATAGTAGCACATCCCAATCTAACCTGTAGAATATGTAAGGATTGTACTTCTGGCAAAGAATATGATTGTCGCCAAAGACAAGTATGGGGTTTTCAAACAGGTCCATTATGGGGAGGATTTGCTCAATACACATATTTACCAGAAGTCAACGTTATAAAAATTTCAGATAATCTATCTTTTCAAGATGCAGCAGCTATTTCTATGGTTGGAATGACAGCCTGGCATATGTTAGTTACTAGGGCTAATATTCAGCCAGGACAAACTGTTTTGATTATGGGAGGTGGAAGTGGTATGGGAATAGCAGGTATTCAAATTGCAAAGTTGTTTAATTGTGATGTTATTGCAACAGCTGGTAATCAAGAAAAAATGGATAAATGTCTTGAATTAGGTGCTGATCATGTTGTAAATCATAGAGAGTCTGACTGGTACAAGAAAGTTAGAAATTTAACAACAAATAATAATCAAGGAGGTGGTGTCGATATTATTTTTGAACATATTGGAAAGTCTGTATTTGCACAAGAAGTTAGTCTCTTAAACATGGGCGGCACCTTAGTATCTACTGGAGCCACAACTGGATATGACTCTAAACTAGACTTGAGATATCTCTTCTTTAGAGGACTAAATCTTATTGGAGCTACTCAAGGAACTAAGGCAGGATTAGAAGAAGTAATTAAATGGACAAGTAAAGGAAAAATAAAAGCAGTAATAGATACAGTTTATCCTTTTGAAAATATGGTAAATGGTCACATAAAAATGATGGAATCACAATTGTTTGGAAAGTTAATTACTACTCCACAAAAATTATAATAAATTCTATTTAAAATTTTTTATTAAATAATGATCTAACAATACAATTGACACAATTAAAACTATTTTTTGATATTTTGTACAAGAGATAATTCAATAAAGAATATTAATTATAAAACATATAAATTAATATCTCCATTTCTTTAGAAATATTGATGACAAATCTATTTGGTGCCTTTGCTATACACAATCCTGAATCTTGTCCTATGAACAATGTGGAAAGTAAAAGAATATTTCTTGAAATCAAAGACAAATTAGAGAAAAATAAATCAAAATATGGAGTAAAAAATATTGAAGCATTCTACATGTCAGTACTTGAGCATGAATGGATGATAATTTTCGAAGCAGAAAGTGCACATGATATAGAGAGTTTATGTATAGAAGCAGGAATCGGAACCTATAATACAGTAAAAATTGTAGGTCTGAAAAGATATGATGATGTACATAATAAAATTGGAAAATGAATAACGAGATATAATCAGGATTTATTAGAACTTTAACCAATCTTATCAATCATATACAATTATAATAACGTTTACAACTTTGTTATTTCATTTATAGATTAATAGATCAAAAATAGCCACTATAATTATTCATTATTATTTGAGCTTGATACTGTTTTAGCTTTTCTTCAATAGAATATAATTGATATCTCTTTATTTGTATTGCAATTTTTAGACTTGCAAGTTCTATTGATAATATCAATTTCTATTCGTAGAAGAAAATAAAATAAAAAAAGTATATCTAAAGATTTTTCCAAATTACTGCTACAGATGGAAAATTGAAGAATTTATTTAAATATATCTCGTTTATATCTTGTGATCGAGACTGCCATTATGGATGGTTCCTATGATAGTAACGAGAATTTTCAATTTCTATCATTCAAGGGAATTCAACCAGTAATAAAGGTAAGAAAGAATTCCAGATGTAGAAAGACCAATCACCGCCTTAGAAACAAGACTGTGAAAATGCAGAAAAATAATTTACAAGAATGGAAAGAGAGCGTATGCTATGTACAAAGATGGATTGTAGAAACTGTTTTTTCCTGCATAAAGAGGATGTTCGGTGAATATGTTACTGCTATTAAATTTGAGAACATGATAAAGGAGATAATACTAAAAACATCATTGTATAAGTGGTTTCAAAGTATAACTGTTACATAATTTACCTTAGTAACAGAAAATAGATGATTATCTAAACGAGTTACGCAACAGAGCATTAAATTATCAAAATAACAAATCCAATACAAAATTCATGAAAAAATTATGGATATGACAAAAGATTTCCTTTTTTCATAATAGTCTCTTTAACTTCTGGTAGTCGATCTGCAGGAAGAGGATCTCCTACACCTAGTAGACTGTCTCTAGTCACTAGCATAGATAAT
>JAATVJ010000269.1 GCA_014523515.1 Nitrososphaerales archaeon TH1177
ATTAATTTTAGCTTTGTAGTTTCTCAATATTTATATCATATGCTCCAGCAGCCACTTTAAAATTACATTTTGGACAATTCCAAATTCCACATGCAATTCGCATAAATTTTAATGAACCACAGGAAGGACAACGTCTTTTTTGTTTAAGAGTTCGATATACTTTACTATATCTTTTTCTAACAGTAGCACCAAATTTTGTTCCTAGACCCTTTAGTACTGTTTGACCTTTTCTGTTTCTATTTACCACCCCTATTTTATCAGCTCCTTTAATCTAGTTCGTAAAGTCTCTGCTTTAACTCTTGCTGTTTGAGCAATGGATTTTATTTGTTCAAGAGTAAAATAACCAGTTGATCCCTTCTGTATTGCAGTATATTCATTATTAGAATTAGTAGTTATTGTTATCCTTGATTCCATACATGCCTCCTCTTCAGCAGTAGGATCTATAATAATATTATTTCCTATTCGTATTGAAGTTATGGATACTGGTATTGTTCTAATTGGAGGTTCCTGTTTTTTTCCTGTATCAACCACCTTTTCATCATGAATTTCAAAAATTGGTAACTGAGTGCTTAATAATGCAGCAACTACAGCATATGAAGTGGCATCAAAAAGATTGCCATCAGCATTGATTATACTACAATCAACGAAAATAACATAAACTATTTTACCAGGAATTAAAACTAATTTATCTAAGTCTATCATCTGAGATTCTCTGATGCCTCGATCAACTACTCTAGCCAGCTCTATTGTCTCTTCGTCAGGAGGTCCAGGTTCTATGTAGGGAGATGCAATAGGTAGAACTTCTGCAGTTACAATTAATGCACCTTTATTTTCTAATCCTTCAAATGGTGCGCCAGTTTCAACTTTTACACCTGCAATTACTTCTGAATTACCTAATCTTACCTTAGCAGAACCATCTGCTTTTTTTATTATATTTATTTCTATTTGTAAATCTCTTATATCTTCTAAACTTCTACCATCAAGTCTTTTTCCATTAGTAATTAAATCGAACATCTGTCGTTTACGTAATTGTTCTATTACTATTGGTGATTTTTTTGATAAACTCAATTCTCCTTATTCTCCTCTAATTCTTTCTCTTCGCCTTCGGGCAAATCATTTCCAAAATATTTTTCTATTAATGCTTTTCTTTGTATTTCATAAACCATTTTACATCCATGAATAGCTTTTTCTACACATTCATTAAATTGAGATTCGGTTAATATTCCATCTAATTGTAATAAGGTTATCTGTTCAAGATTTGGTAAATATGCAACGGGCATATCGGCTGATCCTTCTTTATCTTCAATGTCATTGATATCAAGAACTATTTTATCATTTACTTTTCCAGCAGCACATGCTGCCACCAAGTCTCGCATATTAACTCCAGCATCAGCTAAAGCCACTGATGCTGCGGCAATTCCTGCACATCTTGATCCACCATCGGCCTGTAATACTTCAACAAAAACATCAATAGCCGCTCTAGGATAATCCTCTAACATTATTGCTGGTTCTAATGCTTCACGCATTACCTTTGAAATTTCAACTTCTCTTCTTGAGGGAGCTGGGTTTTTTCTAGTATCTGTGGAAAAAGGTGACATATGATATCTACATCTTAAGACACATCGATCTGGAAGAGCCATATGTTTAGGATGAACTTCTCTTGGCCCATATACTGCTACTATTATTTTGTTTTTACCAAATTCTATAGAGGCAGATCCATCTGCATTCTTTAAGACTCCTACAATAATCTTAACATCTCTTAAATCATCAATAGATCGACCGTCAGTACGCTTTCCATTTTCATCTATTAGAATTGTTTGATCCATAATCTTTATCCTCTATTCTTAATTAGGTTGAACCTCTTTTGGAGATTCAGTAGTAGTAATATTTGAACTATGATCATTTGCCATATCTTTGGAATTGTTATCTGTATTACTATTGTTGACATAGTCTTCGTTATTCACAGAACTATTATTAGTTTCTGTTTGTGCTGCCTCCTCAGAAACATTTAGCAAATCTTTCACTTTTTGTGTTAAATTTGAGGTATGTGCTTCTTCCTCAACTAATTTTATAGCTTTAAAAGCAAGAGCAATACCTTCATCATTTTTTCCAGTTACAACAAGTATCCCATTTTGCCCAATTAAAATTCTAGTTTGTGTAGCTTGTTCAATTGTTTGTATCATCGAACCTCTTTTTCCTATTAAACGAGGAACACGTGTTGAGGATATTTTTAAAAATTCACCATTAGAAATCTTACCTAAATCCTTTTCCTGAATGGTTAACATTGGATCTCTTGTTCTGTCAAAAGTTATTATTCTCGCTGTTACCAAATCACCCGGCGCAAGTCTTTTTTTCATATCATCTTTTGCAGGAGAAAAATCTCTTCCAAACACATCCTGAGCCGGAAGATGAGCTGAAAAACATGCATTAATATCTACTTCCCAAGATAATGAAGAATTATCTATAATTTTTCCAATGACTATGTCATTTATTCTAGGAATATAAACACCTGATAAGGGAATAACTTTTATGCCATCTTTACTTGATTCGGCAATCCCTATTCTAGTAGCAATTATAACATTATCTTTTTTTATTACATTCATTAATGGTCTATAATTTCCTTCTATAATCACATCACCTGGAATAACATATCTCTTCTTTATTTCTAACATGAATTATAATAACATCTCCTTATTAGTAACATTAATAAAGAAAAGTATCTTGTTTTTATCACTATATAACAATTTTATCTCTTTTCTCAAGTTCCAATTTCCTATTTTAATAAATGGTATTTATTCATTGTTATTATTGTTCTTGAATTTGAGCAGAGCCTTTTGTAATAGAATTTATTCTTTCAATGAAAGTTCCGCGTATTCCAGCATTTATTTCTATAATTACTTGTAAAGATCCATCCTGAAGCCATTTTTCATCTTTGAGATCTCCTATGCCTTTTATAATACTATAAGACTGAGCAGAAAATTGTGATGGAACAGTAACAATTAATTGAAGATTTTCTGATTTTAATGGTAAAATTTTTCTAAGAGAATCAATAATTTTTTTTGCTTGTTCCTCCGATCTCTTAAAGGGATCTATTACTAAACGAATTTGTTCCATTGCATTTTCTATTCTTAATGGCGGATGGGGAAGATGCGTTTTTGGATCAATAAAATTTCTACTAATATATTGAATAATCTGTTTTTTCTTCTCTTCAACCATTCGCCTACGCTGATCAGTTGTAAGATTAACATCACCATGTTCAAGTATTTGTTTTGCAATTTCTATTTGATCTTTAGTTTTAAAATTTTTAATTAATTTTTCATTAGGAACACGTGTACCTTTATTAGCATCAGAATAAATTTCATCTGAAACCAAAATATTAGAAATATCTACCTTTTTTCCTAGCTTGTAATCTAGTGCTGGGTCAGGTTTAACTAAAATTTCGAATTTATCTGCATTAAGTATTAACCGGACTATTGAGAATTTATTATCAGTCATATAATTATTAAAAATGAGATTTTGTAATATATATATGCATAGAGATTTAAACTAATTGAAATATTTTCAATGTAAATAAAAATAATAATTAACGGTATGATTTCTGTTTTTTTCTTCGAGCACCTGGCCCACCGAATTTCTTTGATTCAGTTTGTCTGGGATCTCCTGCGAGTAAATGTCTATCAAATTCAGTTATTTTTTTTCGGATTTCTTGTCTTATACTTTTTGATAATGGATGATCCTTTGGATCACGTCCTCCTTTAGCTTCTCCTGATAAGGCTCGTGATATTGCTACTGCACTTGCAAAAGCTTGTCCCATAAATCCACCACCTTCAACTTTTACGGTAATATCAATTTTATCTCTTATATCTCCAATTATATTCATAGGAGTCAATATCAACTCTTTTGAGATATCTGGTTGTATGATTTCTGCTGGAATATTATTAATTCGAACTTTACCATTTCCTTTGGAAATGGTAGCAACTGCTCTTGACGTTTTTCTCTGACCTGGATACAGATCTATAATAGTAGTCTTAGTCATCTCTCTTATTATTCTCCTTTCCAACCTATTTGTTTTGCAACATCTCCAATTGTAATGTAATATGATTCAGATTTTGTTATTTTAGCATTATCAAAAATTTTTATTTCCTTTGAACTTTGAAATTCTGTTGGGATTCCTATATATACTCTTAAACGTTTAAAGGCTAGGATACCGCTTGGCTTTCTCCTTGAAATCATTCCTCTAACCATTTTAGTCAATATTCTATCTGGTCTTCTTGGATGATAAGGTCCGTGGATGGGGTTAGTAACAGAACCTACTTCGAGATGTTTTTTATAATCTTCAATTGTTTTATATCTATTTCCTGATAACATTGCTCTTTCAGAATTGATTATTGCTACTCTATTGCCTTGAATTAAAAGTTTTGATACATTAGAACATATTCGACCGGCAATACAATTGGAAGCATCAACTATTATTTGTTTATTGATATTTGAAACAGTATTATTATTGTTAGATTTATTATCCAATTATTCTTACACCTTTTCCATCTGAATATTGATTTACAAAATCATTGATGGTAATAACTTTTCCTCCTGCATCAAGTATCTTATTAATTGCAGGAATTGAAATGGAGAATGCAGCTACATTCAATTTATGTGTAAGAACCCCATTACCTAAGACCTTTCCTGGAATTATAATAGTTTCTCCATCTTTAGTAAGGTTTTCTAATTTACCAATATTAATTTCAGATTTATTAGATCGAGAACTTTCGATCTTTTTTTCTAGTGCTTTCCATAAAGGAGTTTTAGTTTTTTTGTATGCAATACGCAAAGTCCATTTAATATTATCATTTAAAGTATGAGCAAACATGGTTTTAACCTCATCATCTTCCATATTAATAATCCCCAAATAAATCTACCTAGTTTTAGATGGTATTTCTAATGATTTTATTA
>JAATVJ010000033.1 GCA_014523515.1 Nitrososphaerales archaeon TH1177
AATAAGGTTTAGAATTGATAAATTTTAGATTCTCATTCTGGATATTTTCTTCATAATTTATTATTCTAGAAGATAAACTATCTATCAGCGAAATACTTTTAGAATTATCTACATCTACAGATGCATATATACATAAACAGCCATTTTTTAATCCTTCATTAACAATATCTATGATAAAATTATTACGCTTATTCCTATCTTCGTATAATAACATGATATGTTCATTGGATAAAAGATTAGTACTATTATTATTATTATCAAAATATCGCATTACACGTTCTATTATATCTAATATCTATTAGTATATATAAAAACTATTAATAGTATTATCAGCTAAACTATATTTTCAAATATTTATTCTAAGAGTATATAGTTCTCCAGTCTTATTCCAATACAATTAATAAAAATCTAATTGTATTGAAATTTCTAGAGGATTCCGCCGAACCCGTTACGGATTTGTTACTAATCATTATATATAACTGACGATTATAGAGAATATAAAAAAACTTCCAACTACAAATTAAATATCTTTTGATATATACATATATTAAATTGCTTCATTCTTAAAATCCCACTGAATGTCTAATATCAGAGAGCCACAAAGTCCTATCCATCCACACGAACACAAGCTCGTTCGCTCATTGGGTTTGTTGGATGTGGTGATGATTGGAATAGCAGGGATGGTTGGCGGTTCAATATTTGTGCTTACTGGGCCTGCAATTGGACTTGCTGGAAGTTCTGTCATTCTTGCCTTCATCCTTAATGCAATTATTACTCTTTTTACAGCAATGGGTTATGCTGAATTAGGCTCTGCAATGCCAGAAGCTGGTGGTGGATATTTATGGGTTAGAGAGGGATTGCGTCGTCCTAATGCTTTTATTAGTGGTTGGATGGCATGGCTTGCACATATTATTGCTGGAAGTTTGTATGCGGTTGGTTTTGGTTCTTTTTTTGTAAGTCTATTACAGATGACAAATATTCTCCCTATAGAAAGTCTTTTTGGTATTATTCCTTTAGATAAATTAACTGCTGTTGCAGTTGTAGCAGTATTTACTTTTATAAACATCAAAGGAACGTCTGAAACAGGAAGAGTAGGTACTATAATCACAGTAGTTCAATTGGTAGCAATTACATCAATTATAATTGCTGGATTATGGGTTATGTCCTCTAATCCTAATAATAACTGGCAATCTAATTTTGCAGATTTTTTACCCATGGGCTTTGTTGGACTAGTAGCTGCAATGGGTTTAACATTTATTGCATTTGAAGGATATGAAATAATAGTTCAAACAGGAGAAGAAATTAAAAATCCTAAAAGAAATATTCCAAGAGCAATTTTCATATCTCTTGCTCTTGTTGTAATTATGTATTGTCTTATTGCTTTTGTTTCTATTGGTGCCATTTTTCCTGATATGCCATCCTGGCAATTCATTGGTCAAAATGGTGAATTGGGAATAATGAAAGCAGTAGAATTATTTATGCCATATGGTGCATTCATAGTTTTAGCAGGAGGATTAGTATCTACTCTTGCTGCTCTGAATGCAACTACTTTTTCTTCAGCAAGAGTTGCTTTTGCAATGGGACGACATTATAATTTACCTCATAGATTAAGTGCTATTCATCTTAAATTTAAAACACCTTATGTTTCTGTGATATTGTCATGTATTATTATGGGAACAATGGCTTACACTCTTCCTCTTGAAGATATAGCTCATGCTTCTGCAGTAATATTTTTACTTTTATTTACTCAAGTCAATCTTGCAGTAATTAGTATCCGAAAGATGTATGGAGATAAGCTTGATTATGGTTATAAAACACCATTCTTTCCATATGTATCAATAATAGGTATAATATTAACAATAAGCTTGGCTGTTTATCTTTTAATTACAGCACCTCTTAGTTGGGCTATTGCTGTATTATGGATATTAATAGGCTTCACCATCTATCGTATCTTTACATTTAAAAAAGAAATTGAACACTACTCTCCAACATTAACAAGCGAAGGCAACTTGCAAAGAAAAGATTTTAGAATTCTACTACCTTATACTCCAGAAAATCCTGATAGACTAATACGATACGCTATACAAGTTGCCAAAGAAAAAGATGGTGAAATTAATATCTTGAGAACAATAACAGTTCCTCATCAGACACCCCTCTCCGCAGGAATTGCATTCATAGATTCAGCAAGAAGAACATTTGATTCTCTTGAAGAGACGTTAAATAAAGAGGAAGTAGTTTGGCATTATTTTGTAAGAATTTCTCATGATGCCACTGAAGCAGTTCTAACAACAATAGCAGAACAAAAAATTAATTTGATGATTGTAGATTATGAAACTATGAGAAGAAACAAAAAACTACAGACATTGATTACTTGTGATACATTGGCAATTATTCCTCATAGTGAAGACTTTATAGTTGTAGATAGACCAAACAATAATGCCAATGAAACAATACTAACAACCAGAAAAGAGGATAAAAAAAATATGGTAATTTTATATGATAATGGAGATAATTCTGATGAGATATTAAGAGTAACAAGTTGGTTTACAAATACTGAAAGATTCAATTTGTATGTAATAGCGATAAATAGAAAAGGATTGAATAATAATAATAATAATAAAGTCAATTCTAAATCCAAAGAAGAATTTACGAATAATAAAGATACTTCTCTTTTTATCAAACGTCGAAATTTTTTCCAAGAAGCCGGTATTGAACTAAATGAAATTTATGTGACTGAAGATATTGAAAAAGATGGTATACAATTTGCAAAATTAATATTAAAATCAATTATGATGTATAATCCCGACGTAGTAATAACTGAATCATATATTGGTAAATACAATCTATTTACTAGCACAAAATTTGCCAGTTTATTGCTCTCTCAATTAAATAATCCAATAATAATTGTAAGGGATTATGCTATTCCATTTGTTAATATTGTAACACATAGTATGAATAGAATTACTGGTAATTTAGGCCCCGTATATCTTGTAAGATTATTGAAAAATAAGATAAAATAATCTTGATAATTATTTAGTAATATTTACATTCAAATAATTAATTTGTAAATCTTGAATATCGTTGTTTATTATTTTTTAATTAAGGAAATAGTCACTTTTTTATTTCTTCATTGATTATAAACCTTTGACATTTCAATAACTGGTTGTACTCTGTTTTTTAATATACTTTAATAAATCTGTATGGTCCTCAATATTATAATATTTTTTTAACAATTTCTTTTTTTATATAATGTCCACAATTTATGATATAAATAAACTTGAATATTACTTTCATTACTATATATTAGACTCTTATTTTAGCACCGCTATCGGTATTACTTTAATAATGCTATATAATTATCTGATAAATATTCAATTATTTCATTTATTATAAAACTCTATTGATTGTCCATTATAGTAACTTTTTTGATTAAATATCATATCATAAATCTTTTTTGCAACTTGTTGAGGTTTCATCAAATTTTTATTGGATAGATTATATCCTTCATTAACAATATCTTTTATCATATCTGTATCTACTCCACCAGGACATATTGTCATAACCTTACATTATTATCAGCAACTTCTTTAGCTATGCTCTCAGTCAAACCTATTACCCCAAACTTGCTTGCACAATATGCAGATAAATTTGGAAAACCAGATTTTCCCGCACTAGAACTAACATTGACAATAACACCACCAGATTTATTTTTAATCAGATAAGGAAGAACTTCCTTGGTAAATAGAAAAACACCTTTTAAATTAGTATCAATAGTTTTATTCCATTCTTCTTCAGTTGTGTCTATTAGACTTCTATAATAAAGTATACCTGCATTATTAACAAGAATATCAATTCCTCCAAATCTTTTTATCGATACATCAACAAGAGATTTTACATCCGAATATTTACTAACATCACACTTTAAGCCTAAAATATTTTCTTTTTTAGAAGGAAATTTGAGATAAATGTCTTGTATAGCATTATCTACACTATCTTGACTTTTGGAAGATATCATAACATTCATTCCATTTTTTAATAAAAGTATAGCAGTTTCTTTACCTATACCTCTTGTACTTCCAGTAACAATGGCAGTATATCCAGTTTGTTTCACTAAATTCATCATTAGTTTTAGTCTTGTATTAATTTTAATAAAGTTCCATAATAATAAAAGCTAAATATTATGTAGTAG
>JAATVJ010000270.1 GCA_014523515.1 Nitrososphaerales archaeon TH1177
AAGGGGAATATCTGGAACAAGAGATAAAACTTTAATTGTAAATCTACCTGGAAGTACTAAAGCGGTATCAGAATCGTTAGATCTTCTTTTGCCTAGCATATTTCATGTATTTAATATGTTAGGAGGGAAAGGTCATTAATGCTTATATGATATTAAGAGCAATAACAATTAATGAAAAAAATAAATGTTCTATTCATTAAAGTATAAATTTTTAATATAGCAATTAAATGATGAATATTTACTAGAACAATTTATGTACTGTCTTTATATCAAACATATTCCCAAAGATGGTACCATGAGTAATGCCATAATATTTGGAATCCTAATTGTTGCTATTGCAGCAGTTGGTGCAGGAACCTTTACAACAGTACTGGATGACATCGTTCAAGATGCATCTGCTGAAAGAGATGTACCACCAGGACAGGATAATCCAGGACAAGGACAAGGTGGAGGACAAGGCGGACAACAATGACCAAAGGGACCACACGGACCTGAAGGCGGATCTGGACCATAATAAAAAAATAGAATTTATATAATTCTATCAAAAACGTTTTTTATTTGTAATTTATAGACTTTGCTCAATTCTGATAACAAGAATATATTCTTAACTTTTAAAATGATAATTCACTTGAAATATTTTAATGACTATTTATTATAACATTTTTCATTTATAAAAGTTCAATAAGTATTTAACAATTTCAATTATCCAATAGAATTAGATAACCTTTATCAAAAAGATTTTTTTTGTAAATCCAATTTATTTTAATAGACGGCTACTACTGTAATAGAAATTTTTGTTAATAATAAATGCTGCTGCAGCAGCAGTCACTGCAGTAATAATTTATTGATTAAATACTTTAAGATGTCTAATATTATATTAGATAAAGAACTCCAGACAAAACTCCATTAAATTCTTAGACAATATAGTTAAAATAAGTAAATATAAATAAGATTTACAAATTGATCTATTTTTTTAATTAATCAATCAACCAAAACCAAACAAGAGTTGTCGTCATAGTCTGAATGGATTTAACCTACTTCGGTTTATCTACTACTAGTTCAGACTATGACAATTAACTTATCTTCAAGTATTATATAGTATGTATAACAAATTTTTACACTTATTCCAGATTGGAAGATAGACAGCAGCAATTAGGTTGAAGAAAAATACCATGGCTTATTCCTATGGCTGACTTGAGTGCTGTGGATTTGAAGACAAACAAGCATATATCCACATTACTGTCATAGCCTTCTACATGGTACATTCGTGGTTGCTCCTCCAATAGAGGGCTATGGCTTTTAATTAATAAATAAAAATATCGAAAATACAGTTTTTAGTATTATAAAGCCTGTAACAAAAATCTTATAATACCCTTTAGGCCCATTCGTTTCTGTAACTTTATGTAGGCCCAGAAGAATCTTGAATAACAGATTTAGCACTTGGTCAGACAGTTAACCAAAAAAGATGCTTATTCAACATTTGAAATAGATTTTAATGCTGACTTAACTGAGATGTAATAGGTATAGTAAAATTAAAATTTGCACCTTTGTTCTTATTGTTCTCCGCCCATATTTTTCCACCATGTTTTTCTATAATATTTTTACAAATGTATAGGCCTAGGCCAGTTCCTGATTTTGAACCTGTTACAAACTTCGTAAAGAGTTTATCCTTCATATTTGATGGAATGCCTGGGCCATTATCTATTATTCTTACGAGTACAGTGTTGTTGTTGTTGTCTTGTCTTTCTAAAGATACAATAATTTCTCCTTCTTGTACAATATTTATAGCATTATTGATAATGTTTAAAACTTGGTTTAAACGCAATTTATCTGCAACCAGCAAAATTGAATCTTTATTACATTTTAAAATTAAACTAATCTTTTTACCTAGGATTTGGTTTTTCAGATCCTTTAGTAAATCTTTTACCGACTCTACAAGATCAAATTCTTCTTTATCAAGAGTTAAAAGTCGACTATCAATACGGGCAGCCTCTAAGATATTATCTGTAAGAAACTTAATTTTTTTAGCATTCTTTATAATTATTCTGACTAAATCTTCTATATGACCAGCATCAAGATTTTTGTTAGAAAGCATAACTTCTGCGAGGCTTAAAATAGACTGGATTGGATTTCGAATCTCATGTGCTGTTTCATTAATAAATTGTATTTGTGTTTCATTTGTGTTTTTTAATTGCTCATAAAGAGTTTCCGCCTTTTCATATAGGTCTGACTGTTTCCACAGGTTCTCGAACATAGAAATATAATATAATACTGTTGATTTACTATTAGAGAAGGTTGAGAGTCCTAGCGATTCAGCAGGAGATTCTGTATAATCGTTTACTAGTTCTGCATTCATAGAGAATTTTCTGTCTACTATCAAAAATGTGACTGTTAAATACAGTGCTTCTGGTAAATATCTAATATGTATTCCTTTAGCCGTTAATCTATTGACTGCATCAACAATCTTTTTGTCAAAAGGAGTTAGAATTCTTAATTTTATGTTACCTTTAGTAGTATCTTGTAATCTTTGCAAGGTAAGAAAACCGTCTCCCAATACCATTCTCCTATAAAACCCATTTGCTGAAGAATAAAGTAGTAATACTTCATTCTCCGCAGATTGAACAAGATTAATAGCAGTTCTTATTGTTTCTTCAGGATCCTTGATTACTTCGAGGCTTGGCTTACTGGATTTATTATTTTTTATTTCTTGATTTTCATCTGAAGTAGGAATAGCTTTATCCCAGAAAGTATCAAAAACAAATTGTTTATTTTCAATAAAATTTTTAATATTTTTGCCATAAAAGTTCTCCAATCTCTTATACACCTTAAAACATTTCTGAGTATGAAAATAGTATTTGGAACCATCTATTACTTCTTGAGCCGTTTCCTCATCTTGTTCAGTAAACAGCGGCTCTTTACATAAGGAACATTTTAATTCTGTTCCATTGTTGGAATTGGAAACTCTATTTTCATTCATTTTTTCTAGGCCTGCAGAATTATGGAAATATAGGTTCTATTGGTTTTAAACTATTCTAAGATTCCGAATATTTACAAGAAGATTTAATTTTTTTGTTGTTTTAGTTGAGAAATCTGTATTCTGGAACATTGTAGGCGACTCTGATTCAATTTTTGTAATTCTTGTAACAGATTTTATTTCTTAAACATCTCTTTTATTTAGAAAAAAAACTTGATCTAACATCTTTAATATAAAATTTGTTATTACTTTCCCTTCATACTTTTTTACCTCTCCTTTAATATTAGTATACATTTTGATAAAGTGACCCTTCTTATTAAAGAAATTAAATCTTTCTTGTAAATATTCGGAATCTTAGAATAGTTTAAAACCAATAGAACCTATATTTCCATAATTCTGCAGGCCTAGAA
>JAATVJ010000271.1 GCA_014523515.1 Nitrososphaerales archaeon TH1177
ATACAATATATTTGAAATATCACACTTTTTACATTTAATTGTAGATTTGACATAATCTTTCCAGTTCAAAACTTTTCTATCAACAAGTATATGCACTCTATCAGGTTGAGAAACAACCATATCTGCTCCACACTTTCTACAGGTTATAACGCTCATTAAATAATTTTTAGGTGTTTATCTATCTAAATTTTATGATATAGCAATAATTGCAAAAATAATACAGTGGTTTAATAATTTGAATAAACCATATAGTTTAAACCTTAATTTTAAAATTAATCTATAGGTTATCAACAATGAAACTCTTTTAAAATGGTGATACACTCATCCTAAAGAACTAAAAGATATAATCTTTTAACTGATCATAGTAATCATATATTCAATCAATCGGTAAAATCTTACAAATTAAATTTAATCTGAAGAATAGAAATATATCCAATTTGAAAAGCACAATCCTTCAATTGAAGAATTAAAGAATTAAAGAAGAAATGGATTGCCATCCCAACAATTATTGATGACAATGATTTTATATAAAATTTTTCGGCGCCGAAAAATTGCGTCGAAAATTACATGAATATCATAATTTTTTAAAGATTTCTACAATTATTTATAGAATTCATAAATCAATTAACAGTGAATCCATCATCTATACTAATTTATAATATTGCATAAATCACTATTTTCCAATTTTATTCTAAGATACACTTAAAAATTAAGGAATAAAATATGAGATACGTAATGAATTCACTGATATATATCATTTAATAATTTGTATCTCGTATTAATTTACCTTATTAATTCCTTGATCACTTGTTGTCGTTGATAAAGATCTTTACCTTTTATAGAAATATTGATGAAGGTCTAACTAAAAAGTATAAATTATTATTCTTCAATGTTGATATTTAATTTATTGACTTAGTTAAGCTGATTTTAACAATTTATCTTGTTATTCAAAGAATTTTTTAATTTTATAATAGTAGATAATAGATAATAAGTTTAAGATCATATTAATAACTAAGGATTATTTATTATTTATAAATAAGCTTATAGCATAACAGTTATTGTTATTGGTTTATTACATTTAATATTAGCAAGTAATATCAATAACTCTTGTCTTAAAGGAATAAAGTGAAAGATAGATATTAGACAGTAATGCAAAAAGCCTAAGAATATAATTCTATATTATAGAATTATGATTAAGGATATAAATTTACATCGCATAAAATGGTTATGCATATTTATAAGTATTGGTTCTGTAACAGCATTTACCTTACCTTATCCTATATCAGTATTATTAGGAATTGGTGGAATTTTGATATTAAATGGCATTAAAAACCGATTAAAATTACCTATTACTGATAAAGTAATAAGGTCTAATTCTATAACATCATTTTTATTCTATAATCCAACACAATGTCATCAATCTATAATATATGTATGTAATAATTGTAATATTGTACATATGAAATCTGAATGTCCAAGATGTAAATCAAAAACAAAAAGAATCTTATAATATAATTTATTACATACAAAAGATAATGAATTGATAAATATATGTAAAATAATAAAGGTAACTTATGAGATAGGATTGTAGAATATAACCATTAGAAAAAGAAATAAGAAAATATCAGTATCAATATCAATAATATGAAGTTATATTTATTCTAATATAATTTATTTTAATATAACAAACCTATATATCTTATGTCAATGAACCCAGTTATTACATGAATTAGAAATATCAGCTTAATTATATAGTTAATGATATTACATAAATCCTTAAGAAGGTATGGGTGGAAAAAATAATTTACGATAGAGGATCTACTTTTTATTTAACTTTATCTAATTAATAGATAGAGAGGTAATGAATGGGAAGTGATATCCAATAACATTGACTAAAAAAATTTTATTAGTAGACGATGAGCCGGATATTACTTTTACAATAAAGAATATTTTAGAATACAATGAATTCCAAATAGACACATTTAATGATCCTATTACAGCTCTAAAATCTTATAGAAGTAATTTTTATGATTTAGTAATTCTTGATATAAAGATGCCAAAAATGAATGGATTTCAGTTATATGTTAAAATAAGAGAAAAAGATCCTAAAGTAAAAATTTGCTTTTTAACTGCAATTGCAACCTTCAATGAAGAATTTAGAAAAGCACGATCTGAATTTGGCAGAATAACTGGCGAAGAGTGCTATATTCAAAAGCCAATCACAAATGATGATCTAATTAGAAGGTTAACTTTTATAATGAATATAGACACAATTATAATGCATATCTAAATGTCACAACTCTAAAAGAACAACAATAGAGAGCATTTTCTGAGTCTCGTTTACAAAATTTAAACTAACTAAAATATCCTACATACAAATAAAAGACTCACCAATGTAACAAGTTATTTATTACTCTTTCTTATAAATAATAATGTGTCATCAACAAATAATGGCGAATATATCGGCAATTGTAAATTTTGTAAAGATCATTTATCTCTTGATTTTATATCTTGTTTTAAAACTTCAATTGAAAATCCTTTTTATTTCTGCAGTCTAGGACATTATTGGACGGTTAAAGATATTTCTGAACAAACTCAAACTACTGAAAATAGTGAATCATATAGTCATAACAAGAATGAACCATCTCAAGACAAACCATTCAACAGAGACAAACCATTCAACAGAGACAAACCATTCAACAGAGACAAACCATTCAACAGAGACAAACCATTCAACAGAGACAAACCATTCAAC
>JAATVJ010000272.1 GCA_014523515.1 Nitrososphaerales archaeon TH1177
ATTAAAGTCTTTAATTTAGCACGAGATGTATAGGTTGCTGCAGTATAGCCAGCAGGACCTGAGCCAATGATAATAACATCAAAAGTACGTAATTTTTGATTATTATTATTACTACTACTGTTAGTAGGAGCTTCACTATCATAATTATCCTCATCATTATTATCATGGACTTCCATTCTGTATATTATAGATAAAAATGGAGACCAGTTAATAATTTGTTCGCTATACTATTTCTATTCTGAGCTTTTTTTTGAACAATGATTATTAATAAAAAGACTCTGATTGTATTTATTTAGGAGGATTTTATGTCTTTGGCAAATCTTTTTCTCTTTGATATTTATTCTAATAATATCATCCTGAAAATGTGCATTAAATAACCTACAATTCCTATCGTGGCAAAAAGGATCTCCGGAATTAATAAAATAAAAAAGTGATTGAAGAACTAAACCTACAATAATATCGTTTATTCGTGGATCATTATAATTTATAAACTCTCCGTTGTATTCCCTTTTAAGCTGATCAATAATATCAAGATCTTCCCTAAAAAAATACAATTTTAAATAATAATCACGCGGTTTAGCAATTCCCTCTACAATTCCAGAAGTAGAAATCAAAGTCGGATTTCCGCAAATCAGAGACCTAGCATGATATCTCCAATCCGTATCATCAAATGTACATAATAATTTATCAGTTACCAGAATGTAAAGTTTTGTGAGTGTTAATTCCTGCTTTTGTTGTTGTTGATGCTGCTGCTGCTGCTGCAGCTGCTGCTCATCATTTTTTATTAATTTTTGAAGTATTTTTTGTATGACAAATCCATCATATAACAAGAGATCAACAAATTCATTTTTTTTGTTGAATGTAACAACCTTTTTTTCGTTATGATTATAAGAATGAGAATAATAAGAATTATGATTCAAATCATAAATGTATAATGGTTTTTTTAGGTCTTGAACAATAGCATGGTCATAAAATGATAAACTTTTTTCTTTATCTATTGAATTTAAATCTAACAAAGATTCTTTCTTTTTTTCTATTAGATTATTGGGTAATACTTTCTTTAAACAATCTATAATCTTTTCAATATCTATTTCGGGCCAAGAAGATTCATTATGGAAATTTATGTATTTACAATATAACATAGTTTTAATAAAAAAAGTGATGGAAACAGAATAAGAAGAAGAAGAATAAGAAGAAGAAAAACAAAAAAAATTTTTAATCTACTATTTCTTTGTCAGTCCAGTAAGTCAGTCAGTTAGTTTGGAATTTGTGGTACTTCTTTTAACTTGCGAGCAGCTATTTCTGCAGCCTTTTTACCCGATAATAGCATTGAACCAAAGGTAGGGCCCATTCTTGGAAGACCATGAGTTTCAGTTACTGACATTCCTGTTGCAATTAGTCCAGGAAATACCTCTCCAGTATAATTAACTACTGCATCTTCGCCTCCTTCTACGTTCATTGGATCCATTCCCTTCCACTTTACATAACCTCTTTCCATTAATCTCTTTACTGCTACAGAATCATGTCCAGATGCATCTATAACTATTTTACTTTCAAATGCAATTGGATCGACACAGGTGATATTTCTTGGGAGTGCAGAAACTGGCATCCAATTTACTACAACGCCACCAACACGTTTATTTTTAATAACTAGATCATCAAATTTTGTTAGTTGTAAAAATCTGACTCCTGCATCACAAGTTGCAGCTATTAATTTAGAACAAGCATGAGGACCCCAAGTGGCATATAGTCCATCTCTTATGACTCTATATGGAACTCCTAACTCATCCCAAATTTTTTGGGCTGGCGCTCTCACAGTTACAGGATTCATCATATAACCCCCAACCCAATAACCACCACCAATGTAGTTATTTTGTTCAATAATTAATGTTCTAATTCCTGATTTACCTAATTCTCTACCTGCCGATAAACCAGCAGGTCCGGCACCAATAATAATAACATCAGAATCTGTATATTCATTGATGGTCTCCATAAACATTGCAGCAATTGAGCGACTGATTTCTTTCTCGCTGACGTCAGCAAAAATTTTCGGCATATAACGTTATATCATTATCAATTGATTATATATTATTAATGCATTTTATTATGCATCTGATGATATGATTATAACAAAATAATATGTGTTTTTGCTTCTCTTAGCTGGGAGAGAAAATGTGTGTATGTGTTTTTTTTGTTTTTTTTCCTTCTTCTTAGCTATCTACAATATTATTAGATGAAAAATGAAATCCTCTAACTTTACTATCAATCTCGTTTATTAATTTTAGGAAATCAGCTTTATGAGAATTAAGATATTCTTGCCCCTTGTCTTTCAGTCTATTTTGGTACAATCTCAAATCTCTATGTTCATTAAAGAATTTCTCAATCATGGTACTTCCATGAACAGAAGGATTTATCAATTTATCAAAATAACTTATAGTTGTTTCAACATCCCCATGTTCTATAGAATCTTTACTTTTTCCTAATAGTTCACTTATATCTTTTAATTGTTGAACAGGAGGAGAGATCTCTCGGGATTTTCCCATTAAACCTGAACGTTTAACTGTTCCAACTTTTGAAGCTATTTCTTTAGAAAGTTCAAAATATTCCTCTTTCTTGAAAAAATTTTTCTTTTCCTTTCTTATTACCAAACCTCTCATAGTTAATCTAAGTAAAGCATCATTAATTTCAACTGTATCCATACCAGTTATCCAAACTATTTTGCCTGAATAATCATAACCATGTCTTATTGCTTCCAAAACAACAACTTCAACAATCCTTCTAAAGCCTTCTTCTGCTTTGGCATTTTCAAAATCTCTATCCCTAACAGCACGTTTAGCATACGAAATATCAATTTCAATTGCTCTTTTTAGGGCTTCCATTCCATCATCTACGCTACCATCAAGAACTAAATAACATGCTAAATTATACCAAGACATCCCATCATTGTGATTGAGATCTATTGCTTTTTCACAACATTCTATGGCTTTTACCAAGTTATTCATCCTATAATATGCAAGTCCTTTAAGATTCCATGCTTCAAAATTATTGATATCTAGATCAAGCGCATGATCATAAGCAGAAATAGCAACAGTATATTCACCAAGATGGAAATGTGCATATCCTTTTTTTATCCATGCATTAACAAATTGAGGATCCATTCTTAAAGATAATTCAAAACATCGAATGGCATCGGAAAGTTTTTCGTTAGCCATATGATTGACTCCCTTATTATAAAGATCAAACTTTTGAATATCAGTAATATTACTAGTTTTAGTTTTATATTCAGATTCGGAAGGTTTTTCTTCTTCTTTAGCTTCTTTAGCTTCTTTTACCTCTTTAGCGTCTTTAGCTTGTTTCTCTTCGAGTTTAAATTTATTAGTTATCTTCCTTCCAAAGAATCTTTCCATATAATATATGAGATCCATTACGAAGATAAATAGATTATGATTTGACTGTTATAGTGACCAATAGAGAAGATCACTTTATAAACACATAAAAAAAATATAAAAAAATTATTATTTTACCTTAAAGAATAAAGTATTAATTGTCAGATTATTACAAGATATTAGGAATACAAAAGAATTCTAATCAAATTCAAATAAGAAAGGCTTTTCGTGAGCTTGCCCTAAAATATCATCCTGACAAAAATAAAAATTCTGAAGAATCAAATCAAAAATTTATGGAAATTGTTCAAGCATATGAAGTTTTATCAGATGAGAGAGCAAGGAAAAGATATGATGATAATATTTTCACAAATGAGAAAATCTTTCAACAACAACAACAAGGACAGGGATTTCATTGGACTCCTTCTGCAGATTTTGCTAATTTCTACAGTTATGAAAATCTCAAACAATATGATGAGAAAAACTTTAGAGAAGGAAGAGGAGGAGGAGGAGGTATGTGGGATATTAGTGAAAAGGCTAATGCAGGATTATGGAAAGCAACGCTTATCTTATTAGCATCTTTGGGGTTGGTCTCTTTTTTTATTATATTAAAAATTTACTAATAATCTAGACATATTTTATTACTAGAATTATCATCTTTTAGAAAGTTCAAAATACTTTACTTTAAAATCAAAAAAATATTTAATAGGATGAAAATAATTCACAATAGTAAGATTGAAAGTTTTAGCATTAGGAAATCGTATTTTTGTTTCGAGTTTTCAGATGGCCGGTATCGAAGGAATCGATGTTCAAAGTTCTAAAGAAGCTCTTTCAAAAATAAATCAAATAATCTCTAAAAATGAATATGGTTTAGTTTTATTAAGTGACGATATTGGCAAAGATATTCGATTAGAGCTGGCAAAAATACGTTCTTTAAAACCTATTCCTTTGATTTTTGAGCTTCCTTCTCCAGGTAGTAAAAAAGAAAAGGTAGACTATAGAGCATTGTTAAAACAAATTTTAGGTGTTTAATAAAAATAAATACATA
>JAATVJ010000273.1 GCA_014523515.1 Nitrososphaerales archaeon TH1177
AAAAATTGAATTTTATTACAACTTTAATATAAAATAAAAAAAAATAATTATTATATGAAGAAAAAAGTACTCTTTGTTTTGACTTCTCATGATCAGTTAGGAAATACTGGAAAAAAACAGGATTTTGGTTAGAAGAATTTGCTGCTCCATACTATGAGTTTATTGATAATGGATATGATGTAATAATTGCTTCTCCAAAAGGAGGACAACCTTCAATGGATCCAAAAAGCAATCTGGAAGAATGGCAGACCGATTCTACACGACGTTTTCAAAAAGATAAATCTGCTCAAGAAAAGTTAGCAAATACATTGGTATTAAGTGAAGTTTTAGCTACAGATTATGATACATTATTTATTCCAGGAGGTCATGGACCTATGTAGGATTTAGCAACAGATAAAAATTTAAAAAAATTAGTTGAAGATTTTTACTTTGGTGGAAAATTTGTTAGTGCCGTATGCCATGCACCTGCAGGATTATTACAGGCTACAGATAAAGATGGAAACTCAATATTGAAGGACAAAAAAGTAACTGGATTTACAGACAGTGAAGAAAGTGCTGTACATCTAGAGAAAGTAGTTCCATTTTTGTTAGAAGATCGCATGAAAGAATTAGGCGGTAAATTTGAAAAAGCTGAAAATTTTAAACCCTTTGTTGTAACTGATGGAAAGTTGATTACAGGTCAGAATCCTGCATCATCATTTGTTGCAGCACAAAAAGTAATAGAACTGTTAGGAAAAAATTAAATGATTTCTTGTATTAAACATAACAGAATAAAATTTGTTACAAGATATAACATACCCTTAAATGTCCCAATTCTGTTGCAATAGGATACTTTAATTAATAATGCAAAGCAAATAATCTTTATTGTGTACATATAAATTTTGATATCCAAAAATTTAGAAATTTTATATTGGGCTTACTCATATTCTGATCTGTTTAATTCAGATAGTTAATTTTGTTATTTCGATTAATTATAAAAAAGTAAGCACATCATTTAAAATAATTATTCTAGGATCTTTTATTTTAAATATGTAGATATCCTTTAACTCAAACAGAACTATATTCATATTTGCTTGGTTCATTAATAAAAAGGATTCAATATTTTTCAAATAATACTATCACATTATAATAGTTAAATTGGATCAACAAAAGCTACAAGAATTAGATACATTTTCGTATCTCAGTGGGATGTGAAAGAAATTTATCCTTCTTTTCTTCTCCTTCTTGCTTTTATAAAACATAATATTAAATCCAAAGTATATGAACCCATTTATAGAATGGCGCCAGTAGTTTCCGCTGTCATATTGATTCTAAAAATGGACCCATAATATTAAATAGAAAACAAATAATTAAACATTACGTATTAGAACTTATTCTTTTAGAATTTATAAAACTACCGCTGTGATCTTGGTTATTTAGATTATTTTGAATGGTATATTGGTAATTCTGGTTCCACATACTGGAGGAAAAAGATAGTGAAAAATATAAGAGGTTAAAGATCGTTTATTAAAGATATGGTCAAACATGGAGATTAATTTTATTTATATTTTGTTTTTATCCACTATTGGTTTTATCATTAGTTTTATTGGTGGGATGGTTGGTTTAGTTCTTGGAGTAATAAGACTACCATTTATTTTATCTACTGGTCTTAATGTGACTGAGTCTGTTGGTACCAATATAGGAGTGAGTACATTCGGTGCTATTACAGCAGCAATACAACACATAAGAAATAGAAATATCTCGTTTACAATTTTTATAATAATGGCATTAACAGGTGCAATAGGAGCATTTTACGGTGCATCCTTAACCAAAAATGTGCCAATAAATTTGTTATTAATTTTGATAGGATTAATTATATCTTATGAATCATTTACTTTGTTACAAGATAATAATATCAAAAATAGAAATAATAAAATTAACAATAACAACAATAATGATAAAAAGATAACTGAAAATAGATTAAATTTAAATCAGAAATCAATAAAACAAAAAAATCCTTATTATGATATTTTTGTTCAATCAATAATTGGTTTTTTGGTAGGAATACTTGGGGGATTAGTTGGTCTTGTCCTTGGTAGTATTAGACTTCCTGCAATGATAAAAATATTGAAAACTGAACCAAAAATAGCAGTTGGTACCAATATGCTTATTTCTTCAGTAATGGGTATGTCTGGATTCATTGGACATTTAATTAACAATGAAGTCAATTTTCTTTACTTAATTATTTTGGGGCCTTCTGCTATGTTTGGTGGATTCATAGGTGCTAAATATACAAATCGTCTTAGTCCATCAACTCTGAAAAAATTAATAGGTATAGTTTTAGCCATAGTAGCAGTAACTATATTTATATCTCAAATTATAGAACTAAAGTTTTTTGCTTAGAATTACTTTATATTATGTAGTCTACAATTTTTGTAGATTGTTATGATGAATTAATATCATAATCTTATTAACTTAATATTGCTTATTATTTATGTAAAAGATAAATAACAACCACTCTCTTCATTGGTTTATCATAGTGTTTAATAATAATAGTGATGACAAAGACAAGATCAAAACCAATAAAGATTCTAATTCAATTAAAGTCGGTCTAAAACCCAACATTAACCAATTTCTGTTGTTAATAGTAGTTAATGCTTTTGTTGGCGCAATGATTGGACTAGAACAAACAGTCATCCCTATTTTAGGAAAAGAAGAATTTGACTTAGAGTCTAATGCATTAATCTTATCTTTCATTGCTAGTTTTGGTATAGTTAAAGCCATACTCAACCTCTTTGCAGGTAGTCTTTCTGATAAATTTGGAAGAAAAAATGTATTGATTTTAGGTTGGTTAGTTGGATTACCCGTTCCTTTTATTTTATTATTTGCTCCAAACTGGGATTGGATCTTATTTGCTAATGTATTACTTGGAATCAACCAAGGATTGGCTTGGTCAATGACTGTTAATATGAAAATTGATTTGGTCGGAACAAAACAACGAGGATTGGCATTAGGACTTAATGAATTTGCTGGATATATATCAGTTGCTTTAGTAGGTTTTTTAACTGGTTATATTGCAGCCGTTTATGGTTTAAAACCATATCCATTTTACATTGGAATTATATTTCCTATAGTTGGATTTTTAATTTCTTTATTATTGGTTAAAGACACAAAAAAATTTACCGAATTAGCAATAAAAAATTATCAAAAAGATAAGAAAAGAGATGAGGAAAATAAAAAGATGATAAAATCATTAGATGATGGAAATGATGAAAAAAAACAAGTAATAGATAACAACTCCTATTTACCAAACAAAAATAAAAATCTAAACTTTAAGGAAGTATTCATTGAAACATCATGGAAGAATCGTTCTTTTTTAGCAGTAAGTCAAGCAGGACTTGTTAATAATTTAGTATTCGGTGTCTCTTGGGGATTATTTACTCTCTATTTTGTATCTTTTGGAATAAGTGTAAATGATACTGCATTTTTAAAAGCACTGCATCCTGGAGTTTGGGGCTTTTTGCAACTTGCTACCGGTCCCTTTAGTGATATAATAGGACGAAAAAAAATGATATATCCAGGAATGATTATGCAAGCAATAGGAATTTGGTTAATTCTGTTAGTTCAAGATACTTATTTTGGTATAATGATTGGAATGTCTCTCTTGGGTATAGGAACTGCATTTGTGTATCCTGTTTTACTTGCTGCTATTAGTGATATTGCTCATCCACAATGGAGAGCAACATCATTAGGAGTTTATAGATTCTGGAGAGATTTAGGATTTGTAA
>JAATVJ010000274.1 GCA_014523515.1 Nitrososphaerales archaeon TH1177
TAGTAGATATTATACTATTAAAAATTTAATTTAAATTTTCTAATTTATTAGTATTTATATTCTAGCATGTATCCAAACTAGTAACTAATATGTCTAATCTAAAAGATGAAAATAAAATACAAAGTAGCAATATAAAAGAAGGAACAGAAAAAGTTCTTAGATCAACAAAATAAATATCTAGACAATACAATATCCACTATTTCCAATACTACACACGAAGTTTCAAATAGTATTAATGAATATCAAAAGACAAACAAAGCAATTCTTGATAAAAGTATAGATGCTACTAACAGATATCAACAAGAGACCATTAACACAATTCAATCTATCTCCAACAACTATAATGAATTACAAAAGAATATTATTAATACTTATCAATCAGTATTATCAAAATTTATTAATGATACATCTAAATCAAATTGGAATAATTTTATGATTCCAGAAAGATATACTGAGATATATAATAAAGCTAACCAAAATGTAACCGAAAATACGATTGATGCTTCAAGACTGAATAAATTTGTGGTAGGATCTACAGAAACTTTTAATAAATCAATAGAAATGGCACAAAAATACTATAATGAATTTGTTCAAAACTACTTTAGTTTTATAAATAAGATAGAAAAGTCCTATTATAACCACTAATTTCTTATTTTTTATCAATTAGATATTATAATCTGTTATTATTCTATTTTTTTATTATAGTATTTGGTTAATTCTTACAAATAAAATATAATTTAGATTTTAAGTTTATGTTATTCTTTATTGTTTATTAATTTAGTAATTATTAATTTGATACATCAAAAAAAATTATTTTACCTATTTCTGTCATAATAATATATTAAAGAGCAGAAAAAGAAAGTATTATAAATTATTCCTTACATATAAATACATGAAACTACCATTAATTTAAATTTATTCTGATATAATTTATCGAATTAAAATCTTAAATGTATATTATTCATTACAGATTAACAAAAATTTTTTTGTTATCCGTCTAATATTATTTATTATTTATAAATTCTTATTATTATCAATACATATATTACTGATTTTAAAAAGTTTTCGGAAATTCTTTTTTCGATCTAATTTAATTTTGTTTAGATATTAATATATTGTAATTTTTTCTTATTGCTGTTCAACTAATCTCGCTGCTTTTTCTATTTCATATGTACTATTATATTCAACATTATCTTCTAGGTTATTCTGAATTACTTCTAAGACGTCATTAATCCTATTTCCCATAGAAGGAGATAGTCTGTTTAGATGATCTTTTATCCTTTCCTTATTTGTGGGAAAGGAGATTCCTTCAAGTAGGTTAGCCAACTTAGCCGCTTTTTTTATATCTGTAGTAATATTATCTGGTGGTTCCCCATTGATATCTCCTTTCCGTGAAACAGAATTTTCATTTTTTGCTGTGAAATTCGGATTATCAGAAACGTATGCCATGCCTAAGTTAAGCTCCTTTTATTAATGATTTCCATACTTCAATAAGGATAAAATACTATAAAACTACTATTAATTCAAAAATGACATATTCTTTTTTAAGATGTGAGAAAGATTTTAAGCCATTGTTTCAATTCTTCTCATATTTTTATTATTAATGATTTAATTTAGAATGCATGAGGAAAAGTTGTACAATTATATATCTTATATTTAAATCTTGAATGATTATGTAACAAATAAAAAATAAAAAGTCTAGTATTACCTTGCCGCTAAAGGATTTTCACCGTCTAAATTCTTTATTAGCCTTTTTTCACATTCTGTTCCTTCTGGTGGATTTAAATCTTCTCCAGAGACACATGCATGAAACCTATCTCCAACTTGAATTGGTCCCATATCAGTATTTCTATCAAAAGCAAATATTCTTTCAATTGTGTATCCTCCAATCTTATCAAATTCTTTTTGAACATCAACTATTTCAGATTTTATCTCTCCTCTAAGCATAGCCACAACTTTTATTATTTCAGCATCTTTTTTATCTCCCATTGGAACTACTACCCTTACCTTTACAGGATTTTGTTCATTAATATCATCATTATCATCAGTTACATTATCACTTTTGCTAATTGGCTTATTGATATCATTATTGAGAGAAGTAAATGATACCGCTTTGGATTTTTTATGATCATTATAGTAGTTAATGCTTTTGCTATATACTTGGGAAGTTGGTTTAAATAAGCTTATCTGAGTTGGTTGGCTTACTGATTTGATATCTCCCTCGTTACAATCAAAATATTTTATAGAATTTTCTTCAACGGCTAATGGACCATTGATACTCTTAGTTTCTTTAACATTGTATGCACATACAAAAAATTCATCCGGAGAATCAGCAGTAACTATCTCATTTTCTTTATTCATTTCAAATTTAACTTTTAAGTTCTTTGTTGATTCTTTTAAGTTATTTAAAGGAATTTCTTTTATAAACTCCTCTCCATTAATAAAAGCAACAACTTTAATAGAACCTTCTTTTTCTATATTTTCTAGATTTATTTTTGATATTACTGTTATTTTATCTTGATTATCTTTAATTACCTTATCACTATTTTCAGCTGCCATTGCAGAGTTGAATGGTAAATATACAATACTCAAGCTAGTAACTGTCAAAATAATTAATACGATTTTAAAATCGACTAGCATAACTATCTAGTGATGAATAAATTTATTAGAAATATGATAAATTGAAAAATTACAATTTTATTTAAAATTATCATCTTTTTATTATTTTATAATATTTAAAGTAAGATTATAGTAAATATTATATCATGTAATAAAAGTTTTATAATTTACTGACTAGTGATCCTATTTATATTTATTAATTGCAAATATTTAGTAAATAAACCATTTACTAAATTATATAACAATAGCATAACAAAATTGATTTTATCTAAAATCGTTTAAATTTATAATAATCTATAGTTAGAAAATAATTTTATTAGGATATATTAATATTCTTCTTGCATTATTTAATCTATAAATCTAAATATTAACATAAATGGCTAATCAGTAATTTCACTTTAGTGATTGGTAAAATTCTATTTTTATAATGATGTTATTTTGAATAATGAATAACCATCATATTTCAGACTTGAGCTACAGATGAAACCTGATATTTTACCGAATCGATTATATCATTATTACCTAACAAAGTTTGATTATTAGTAGTATTAGAAGGGGGAATGGGTTGCATCTTTTCCAAAGATTCATCACTTTGAGCTATTACAAATTGAGATATTTCATCGATATAGGTAATTGAAAAAGTCAAGAGAGTCATCATATAAAAAAGGCTTTTTATTTTATTCATGGTAAATTTCATATTGATTATTATACAACATGATATAAAGATATTATGGCAAAGGATGAATTAATGTTAATTTTAATAGAAATAAATCCTTTCAGTATATGATGATAATGACTATATCAACTAAAAAGAGAATTTCTGCAAAAGTAATTGATCCCATCACTCAACTGAAGAAATTTTCATTTTCAAAACATATCTAAAATTTTCGCTATTTATATATGTTAATAATATCAATAGAAACCTATTATATTTAGGCGAGTCCCATATTATAATTTATTTTATATATTTTTTTGTGACCATGATACTTGATATCGACATCAATGTTAAAGAATAAAGATCGTTTAGAAAAATATTGATTTCGGTATTAATTTACCTTGGTTTTCTATTTTAATTTGTTATTATTATTCCTATCAGTTGGATGTAATTCATAAAATTCTAATTCCATTTTAATCAAAAATAAGCATATTTGTAAAATTTCAATAGATTTTGATATGGTATTAATATCTTCTTTAATGATA
>JAATVJ010000275.1 GCA_014523515.1 Nitrososphaerales archaeon TH1177
AAAAAATTTATTTTGGTTGATTGTTTATCTCTAGGCCATAAAGTATCTTTGGGCTAATGATAATTCCTTCGCTGGATCAACCGTTGCAATCTTTCCATCCAATTTAACTTCATATGTCTCTGGATCAATGGTAATTTCAGGCGTTTTGTTATTCCAGACCATATCATTCTTTCCAATATTTCTACAATTATGAACAGGAAAGAGAGTTTTTTCTAATCCAAGTTTTTCTCCGACACCAAGATTGACTGCTGCTTTTGAGGTAAGAGTCAGAGATGTCCGCTTTACTGCTTTACCTAATGCTCCAAACATTGGTCTATAATAAACAGGTTCTGGAGTTGGTATAGAAGCATTTGGATCTCCCATTATAGACCAAGCGATAAATCCTCCTTTAATTATCATTTTCGGTTTGGCAGCAAAGAACGCTGTTGGATACATTACCAAATCAGCATACTTACCAACCTCAAGAGAACCAAGAGCATCGGATGCCCCATGTGTAATTGCACAATTTATAGTAGTTTTTGCAATGTACCTTTTTGCTCTGATATTATCATTATCTCCTGTTTCTTCCGGCAATCTTCCTTTCATCTTTTTCATTTTATCTGCAGTCTGCCATGCTCGGATAACCACTTCTCCAATTCTACCCATAGCCTGACTATCAGAAGAATACATGCTCAATACACCTTCATCATGCAAAACATCTTCGGCAGCAATAGTTTCTGCTCTAATCCTGGATTCTGCGAACGCAACATCTTCTGCAACAGCAGGATTTAAGTGGTGACAGAACATTAACATGTCTAAATGCTCATCAACAGTGTTAACAGTATATGGTCTAGTTGGGTTGGTCGATGAAGGAAGAGCAAATTGTTCTCCTGCTATTTTCATAATATCAGGTGCATGTCCTCCGCCTGCTCCTTCTGTATGGTAGGTATGTAATGTTCTTCCATCTATTGCATTTATTGTATCCTCTACATATCCACACTCATTGATTGAATCAGTATGAATTGCTAACTGTGTATCTGTGGCATCTACAGCACGAAGTGATGCATCTAGAACAGCATTAGTAGTACCCCAATCCTCGTGATCTTTTAATCCGCAGGCTCCAGCTTCGATCTGTTCTAATTGCGTAGCAAGTGATGGATGTGAATCATTACCTTTACCAAGAAATCCCCAATTTACTGGAATATCTTCTACAGCTTCCATCATTCTACTAATATTAAATACACCAGGAGTGCAAGTCGTTGCAGCTGTTCCATCTGCAGGACCAGTACCGCCACCTATCATGGTAGTAATACCATTGCTAATTGCATCCACATATTGCTGCGGAGATATCATATGGACATGGGTATCCCAATGTCCTGGTGTACATATTGTATGTTCTCCGGCTGTAGCCTCTGTACAGGCAGAAACTATCATGTTTGAATTCACATTGTCCATTGTTAATGGATTTCCTGCTTTGCCAATTCCTGCAATTTTACCATCCTTTATACCGATATCTCCTTTAACTATTCCTACAATCGGATCAAGAACAACAGCATTTGTAATTACATAATCAAGTGCACCATTAGCATTTGTAACTCCTGATGCCTGGGCAAGGCCATCTCTAATTGTTTTTCCTCCTCCAAAGACACATTCATCACCTGGAGAAAGCAGATCTTTTTCAACTTCAATAATGATGTCTGTATCGCCTAGTCTGATTTTATCACCCTTTGAAGGACCAAATAGATCTGTATATTGTTTTCTTGTTAATTTTAAAACCATATCATTTCCCTCCTCGTGAACTACATCCTTTGAAGCCCTGTATCTTTGCTTTTTCAAGCGCGGCTTGTTTTCCAATGGTCGATTTTAGTCCTCCCATAGTAAGACCATTAAATCCATAAACAATTCTTTTTCCTCCCAGTTCACAAAGTTCTACTTCACGAGAATCACCAGGTTCAAAGCGTATAGATGTTCCTGCTGGAATATTTAATCTATATCCATATGCTTTTTCTCTTGGAAAATCTAAAGCCTTGTTTACTTCAAAAAAGTGAGTATGCGAACCCACTTGACATGGTCTATCACCAGTATTATTAACAGTTATACTTACTGTTTTTTTGTTTTGATTACAAATAACAGGATCTGAAGATAAAATATATTCTCCAGGTATCATTTTAATAAAATTCCTCCATATATTTTCAATTTTTTCTCAAATATTTTATTCATTTTTTTTTATTCTCCTCTATTGAATTGGATCATGAACTGTAACTAATTTTGTTCCGTCTGGAAAAGTTGCTTCTACTTGAACTGTATGTATTAATTCTGATACTCCATCCATAACATCATTTCTAGTTAAAATTTCCCTAGCTGATTTCATCAAATCTGCAACACTTTTCCCATCTCTAGCACCTTCAACCACAAAATTGGCGATATAGGCTACAGATTCTGGATGATTAAGTTTAACTCCTCTTTTTTTTCTTCCTTCAGCAATTTGTGCTGCTGTCCAAATCATCATTTTATCAATTTCACGTGGAACTAACATCAAATTTCCAATTCACCTAAAATAGTAATGGATTTGAATTATTTTAAATTTCAAATGATTAATCTATATAAATGGATAATATTGGATAATACTGAATAATTAGTCGACGTCGGCTAGATTAATCTGCAAAAGAAATTTGTATAGGCAAGATTGATTTCATCCAGTATGACATTTTATCAAAATTTCCATTTTTTTTCATTGGTAAAATATATTCATATTTATTATTGGTAGTAAAAATTGTCAAATAATATTTTGAAATGAATGATCCAAACATATTATGTACTAATGAATTGAATCCTTTTTTTATAATGGTTCTTAATATATCATTATAGGTAATAGTACATTCTAGATTTGGATCTCGCAGAATTTTTTCTATTTGTAATTTTGCTGAATCTTTAATTTTTGACTGTTGCTTTTTTTCAGACAATATCATATATGGAAATGGTCCAAGTCCAGCTACAAAACCCGTATCAAAAATTCTGTTAATTATTTTTTTTCTTGTTATAATAATACGTTTATTTGTAAAATCGATTATAGAATTATACCCTATTCCACCTTGCTTTTCAGAATTCAATCGTATTAAAAGTTCTTCATAATTATTGTTGTTGCACCAATCTATAAAATTTAAGATGTTGTCGATACCACTTTTGTTATTTTTTTTATTGTAATTTGCGGTATTTAAAAATTCTTTGAAATCTTCAAATTCCATTTTTTAAAAAAATTAAGGAAGTGTTAGAATAAGAATTTATGGCCTTGACCAACCTATACCAGCAGGAATATTTGTAAATCCAGAAATTCCAAGTAAGAACATCCATGCAGTAAATACAAATGGTCCTGTTAATGCAGGTAAGCCCCACATTCCAAAAAATCGTTGTAGTGCAGGCATTACAAAGCCACAAGAGACAGTAGCAAAGACTGCAATCATAAAAGCTTGAGGAGTTAATGGAATGAAACTTGTTAATGCAATCATTACTAAAACTTGATTAAATCCATGTAATCCTGCTCGAGTTTCAGCAGTAGGAAGTTTCGTTAAGATTGCCATTGCTGCACCTATTGCAGATCCAACAAGTGCCATTACACCACCTAAATATAGAGGGGAGAATTCATTCCATTGAGCAGTAAATGCGTTGGTCCACCATGGTCTATCTTGACCTGTTAAAAAAGGTGCAAGCTCAAATGCTAAAGTGAGTCCAACTACCCAAAAAACTCCTGTTTTCCAGTTTTCAACAAAGGTTACTTGTGACACTCCTTTCAATGTTGCTTTCATAAATTCTCCTGCTGTCCATTTAAAGTTAGATTCCGTATTCTGAGCAGGATTTCCACCACCTTTGATAAGTTCCTCAGGCTTTGCTGGAATCGGTTCTGGCCATATATCATGCCCGAATCTTTTTGTAGCATACATTAATGCCCATGTAGTAAAGATAAATGAGGAAGTAAAGCCAGGTATTGCCCATGATTCTTGTAGTCCATTAAGGATAAACATATCACCCATAAGGTGTGCCATTGCCATCCAGACTACTGCAGTGACTGCAGCACCAAATACTGATATGAAAAAGGTTGCTTTGTTAGACTTGACAAAAGGACCAGACCAGAAAGCCATACCAGTAAGTATAGAGTTATAACCAAACAATCCAAATGCAACTAATCCATATGGAGCTCCAAGAAGAATTGCCATTCCTGCTCCTACTAATCCCGATATTACCATCATTATACCAGCGTTTCTTGAAGCAAGAAAAACTCCTGCTAGTATCAAGATTCCAGTAATTGGGGAACTAAACAATGGAACTTCAGAAATTCCATTGAATAAGATATAGAAAAAGTCCAACAATGGATTGTTAGACACAAAATCTGCTACTACCATGATAGTTGAAATTCATCATGTATTCTTTATTGATTTGTACAACAAATTTGTTTATAAAGATAAGGAAAACGTTCAACATTTTTTCAATTTTCAGTGGAAAAGAGAAATTCCAGTTAAAAATAGTTAAAAAATATAATTACATGATATCAAAAAAATTAAAGAATTATTAAAATAATATATTAACTGTTTGATAAAAAATATTAAAGAAAATTCCAAATCATCATTAAGAAGAATTAGTATGTCATTGCCTAGTACTTTACTAGATCAATTTGAAAAATCAATGAAAGATGCAGGATTTGATGATAGATCTAAAGCGATTCAAGCATCACTTTATGAATTTATCTACAATAACGAATGGAAAGAAGATGAGAATGATAATAGTTATGGAGCTGGTGCACTAGTCATTTTATACGATAACCATCTTTTTGGAAATGATATTGGCTCAATACAGAACCAACATGAATATACTGATATAATAGTATCTACTACGCATTTACATCTTGATCATCATAATTGTCTAGAAACCATAATGTTAAGAGGAAAAATTAAAAGAATCAAGAATTTTAGGAAATTTATTTCTGAAAGTAGAGGCATTAAAAGTCTCAAAATGCATTATGTTGGTATGCTGAATTAAAAATTTGATACTTCGAAATATGATTTGTAATTAATATATCTATAAAAAAGTATTACTAATCTTAAAAAATTTAATACTAGAATAAATAGTCTGTGGTATAGACGTGTTTGACAACTTTAAGAAATTATCTTTTTTCTGTAATGGGCATTGTTGTTTTTTTTATATCATTAACAACATCCTATGCTCAAGAGAACAATACACCAGAAACAGATATGCTAGATGTAGTAACATCAGTTGCCCCAATAACTAATATAGTTCAAAATATTGGAGGAGAAAAAATTAATTTGATAGGATTAGTTCCAGAAGGTGTAAATTCTCATACATTTGAGCTTGTCCCTTCAGATGCAATTAAAATCAATAAGGCGGATCTCATCATTATTGATGGTCTCAATTTAGAAGCAGACGTGGAAAAAACTGCAAACAATGCAATAGATAAAAATCCAAAAATCCAATTACTCAAGCTTGGTGACAATACTATACCTGAAGATCAATGGATATTTGACTTTAGTTTTCCAAAAGAAAAAGGTGATCCAAATCCTCATCTTTGGCTAAATGTAGAATATGCAATGAAATTTGCTAATTTAACACGAGACAAGTTAATAGAAATGGATCCTTCTAATTCTGAATATTATACTGAAAATTCAAAAAAATATAACAATTTACTCAAGCAATTAGATGACGGAATAAAAAAATCCGTTATGACTATTCCTGCAGAAAACAGAAAATTGCTTACATATCATGATTCATGGGCATACTTTGTTCCTCGTTATGGTATGAAAGTAATAGGAGCAATCCAACCATCGGATTTTGGCGAACCTAGTGCTAAAGACATTGCAAATTTAATAGACCAAGTACGTGCAGAGAAAGTACCTGCAATATTTGCTTCGGAGGTTTTTCCTACCGATATAGTAGATCAAATTGCTAAAGAAGGAAATATCACCATTGTGGAAACATTAAGCGACGACGATTTACCTGGTAATCCTGGCGATAACAAATATTCGTATGTAGGTATGATGTTAGAAAATATGAAAAATATGATAATACCTTTAGGTGGCAATATTGATGCATTAAAAACTATTAATCCTAGAAATGTATCTACTGCTTAAACTATCTTTTGTATATATATATGATAATTCAAATGAAGATTATTATCCTTATTTCAATAACGAAAGAACAAATTAAATGAAAAGTATGAAACATCCTGAATATATTTTAAGTTTAAAAAATTTATTATTTGGTTACGATTATCATTCACCTGTTATTGATGGTGTGACATTGGATGTGCCAAAAGGAGGTTTCATTGGGCTATTAGGTCCTAGTGGTTCAGGCAAATCCACTCTTTTGAAATTAATTGTAGGTATACACAAACCATGGGAAGGAGAAATATTATTTTCAAAAGTTGATAATGGTAAAAATCGGAAAATTCCTATAATTGGATATTCACCACAAGTTGAAGGAATAGATTGGGATTTTCCTGTAACTGTTAGAGAGTTAGTATCAATGGGAGTATGGAATCGATCCGGTTTTTTCCCATGGATAAATAAACCCTCAAGGATTGAAATTGACATCATTCTTGATGACTTAGGAATAGGCGGATATTCAGATCACCAAATTAAAGAATTATCTGGCGGAGAACAAAAAAGAGTATTTTTGGCAAGAGCTTTGATTCATAATCCTGAAATAATCATTTTAGATGAGCCTACTGCTGGCCTAGATAATATTAATAAGAACAAATTTTTGCAGATACTAGGCGATCTTAATTCAAGAGGTATTACTATAATTCTTACTACACATGACATAGATAGTGTAGCTAAAAAATTACCATGGATAGTATGTTTCAATAAATCCATAATCTCACAAGGACCACCAGATTTAACTTTGTGTGAGAATATTCTTTATAAAACATATGATTTAAAATAACTAAAAAGGATTTGTTGATAATCACGGATTTTCTATTTCAACCTTTTCAATATGAATTTTTCACAAGAGCAATCATTGTTTCGATATTGATTGGCGGGACATGTGGTTTACTTGGTGTGTATATAGTATTACGAGGTATGAGTTACATTGGACATGGAATGTCTCATGCCGTTTTTGGAGGTGCAGTAATTAGCAATATAGTAGGAATTAACTTTTACATAGGAGCTGCAATTTGGGGTGTTTTATCAGGTTTATTAATAACTGAAATAAATAAAAGGTATAAAATAAAAGCTGATGCTGCCATTGGAGTTGTTACTACTGCAGGGTTTGCAATAGGCGTATTTTTAATGAACACTGGTCAAACTCCCTTGAGAAACTTTGAAGCGTTATTATTTGGTAATATATTAGCTGTTACTGACTTAGATTTTATTTTTATCTTGATAGTTTCGATTATTACTATAACTTTTATTTTCTTTTTTCAAAAGAGATTATTATTTACAATATTTGATAGCGAAACAGCAAAAGTGTACGGCGTAAAGACATACAGGGTAGATTTATTATTTTCAATTATCCTTGCTATTGTTGTAATAGCAGCAATGAATTCGATAGGGGTTACGCTTCTTGCTGCTGCTATTATAGCCCCTGCAATATCAGCCAGGTTAATTACAAATAATTTTTTCAAAATACTAGTTCTGTCTTCAGTTATTGGAATAACAAATGCATATTTAGGAATGTATTCTAGTTTTTACATTGATTCCCCGTCTGGAGCTACCATAGTATTATTTGGTGTAGCTTTCTTCATTACTGCCATTATTTATTCCCATATTAAAAAATCATATCATATGCATTTTCATGGAGATAAAAAACATTCACATCCCCATAGTCATGCTGAAGAACATAGACATGAGCATTAAGTATGAAAACTATATGACACATTAAGACAATTTAGTCGTTTTAGTGGTATTATTCTAATTTTTTATATATTTATTTTAATATTTTTGAATTAATTTAATTAAAATTTTACACTTAAATTTTGAAATATTAATAAAATAACTATATATTTTTCATATTAATGAAGTTTTTTTATACCATAAGTAGGTTAAATGAAAAATAATATAAATATACAGATCTATAAACTAGTGTGGCATATGTCGATACAAGTATAATAGAACAAATAGAAATGAAAATGATTCACCATTCATCATTTGCCGTACGAGACAAATTTCAAAGATATTCCGAAGATGATGAATCTCTAGTTACTAGTATTAGGGAACATGGATTAATTCAACCTATTCTAATTAGACCGTTATCTCATGGATTTGAAATAGTAGCAGGTCATCGAAGATATCATGCATGTAAATCCTTGAGATGGAGATTTATTCCATGTAAAATTCGTGAAATGACAGATAAACAAGCATTCGAAATTCAGCTTTCTGAAAATATTCAAAGGAAATCGATGGATCCAATTGAAGAGGCAGAAGCATTTAGAAGATACGTTATGGATTATGGTTGGGGTGGTGTTAATGATCTTGCTAAGAAAATTGGAAAGAGTGAAGAATATGTGTCTCACAGAATCCAACTTCTTAAGCTTCCTGAAGAAATAAAGAAAAAAATTTCTTCGCATATATTAAATGTTAGCAAAGCTATTGAAATTTCAGCTATTCCAATTGAAAAACAATCTCTGATAGTAGGAGAAATAATAGAAAATAATCTATCAGTAAAAAGAATTAGAGAATTAAAAATGATTTTAAGAGATAATAGTACTGAAGATTGTAATAATACTGAAGATTTCACAAATACAAAGAACTATATCTCTAAATCCTTAAAGCTCGCCAAAAAGGCATCACTTTCTCTTAAAGTTAATTTGGCAAGAATAGATAACTTAATAGAAGAGGCTCAAATATCCATTGAACCAGAACATCGAACAGAAATCATAAACTTCCTCATGGAACTCAGAATAAGAATACATGAACTGATTGATGATACTATAAAATTCAAAAATTACAATAAAAAAAGTCTTAGAAGTAAAATAAGGTAACAAATAATTTATTTAATTTTTTGAATTTAATGTAAAAATAGAGAATATCAATCATCTAGAAAATTTTTGTATTCATTACTGTATATGAGTTAATGTTTGAAGACCATGAATGAAATATTTAGCATTAGAATCTCAAAGATATAAATAAAAATTTTTTATTTACGTTTACAAAAATTATAACTAATTTGCAATTTTATAGAATATAACCTTTTTTATTTATAGTGGATCTAGCCATTATTCATTTCTATAGTAAAGCTATCCATTAAGCTATTCTGGAATAAATCAAATCATTAAATGCTATATACGTAAATTTTGATATTTTCTTCGATTGATACAAAAAAAATTATTTTGCTGTTATACCTCCATCGATATCGATTTTTGCTCCTGTAATCCACTTTGCTTTATTAGAACAAAGAAACAAAATAGCATTAGAAATATCGGAAGGTTCACCAATTCTTTGTAGAGGAAATGACGATTCTAA